>JAEUSG010000602.1 GCA_016788315.1 Fibrobacterota bacterium
TAGCAACTGCGCCATCTGCTCCCCCCAAAAGTGAACTTGAGCGAGCTGCTAATGAACGGAAAGAAAGAGAATTGTTGAGGGCTTCAGGAGTTGATTTAGAGGAGTTTAAAGACAATGATTACCTTGAAGGATTTGACGATACTATAAAAGCAGAAAACGCTGAAGTCAATTCAACTAATCAAAGAAAATATGATGGATTTTCAAAGTGCAAAGGTAAAAGTTATTATACACCATCTAATGATTTGATAGGTGATCTAAACAGAGTTTATGAAGACACTGAACTAATAAAGCGGGAATTTGTTTTCAAGTCAGAGGTGAAAGAGATGCTGCAGGAGGCTTATGAAAAGGCAACAAGCATTCAAGTTAGTGAAATTAAATACAATCCTCAGGAATACTCCATTCATCCATTATTCGATGTAACAGATAAAGAAACAGAATTCGAAATTCATCCATCAATTAAAGATGCCGGCAAATATTCAATTGTTTCTGAAATGATTCGTCCTATTTACAAAATTATTCAGAATAATTTGGCACGATATATATGCGATGAATCTGCTGCTAAGTGGAGCGGTTCGTTGTGTTCAGGTCGTAAACTTGATAGAAAAATGTTACCCAGAATTCCTTTCGGCGAAATGCGCTTTTTTCGCGATAGAACAAAGAAAAACGCTCGGAATATTGTATTTGAACTTGTTGTTGACCTGTCCGGTTCTATGTATGGAAAGAAAATAGAAGAAGCACGTTCTGCAGCCGTTTTATTCGGAGAGGTGCTAAATTCACTGCACATACCATTTGAAATAATCGGCTACACATCTGGAAAGCGAAACCTGAATCATAAAATTTCATCTACGGACATAGCAATCCAAAAGTGTATTTCTTACAATAGAACAGATGGTCTAGTGCATGTTATGTTCAAACGATTTGATGAATCATACGATAATGTAAAGTATAAACTAATGTCGATGAATGCACATGGCGGAAACTATGATCAGGACAGCATGGAATTTGTATGGAATAGAATACGCAAAAGATCTGAAAAGAAAAAGGTCATTTTGTGGCTAACAGATAGTGAGACAAATGGCGGTATAGAAGCGAGATTTAAGCTGAAAAAGATGATAAATAAAATTGGTCAAACAGCTGACAGTGAAATAATAGGTATAGGATTTTTAAGTGATTATGTAGCTGATTTTTATCATAAATATGTAATAGTTGAAAGAGTGGAGGATTTAGGTTTGAATATTGTCCGGTTGATAAAATCAGCGATATATGATACTAAGATCAAAACTCAACATGCGAGGGCAGTAGCATGAGTACCATAAAATCAAATATGAGCGTTTGGGGAAAGGAAATGGTCTTTTCAGTGCCACTAATCGAGAAACTCTTTCTTTCCGAATTTGGTTCCAGGGTTCATCTGCAGGATATCTGGATTGAAGAAGGCAAGGTTAGAGTTCGTGTAGTTGGTATGATTGATCTACAAAAAGAAAACCCTCTAGAAACTGCAGGATTCAAGCCTGTAGTCGAGAGGGGTAGATATGATGCAGTTGCCAGTCTTGATGATAAATTAAAACAATTAGTTCATGGGGTATGTATTTTACAGAATTCATGGTAGGTCGCGCAACAACAATATCTTGTATTTGTAAAAAACAAGAACACATCATACTGAGCTTTTTATGAAACATAATGGATCAAAATGAAACATAATGAAAAATAATTGTTGACTTTTTATCCAGTCCTCGTTATCTTTATCTCATGAATAATGAGACTTATCTAACTGTCGATGAAGTGTCCCAGTATATCGGTTTATCGGTCGGAACCATCTATAACAAGGTTAGCAGCGGCGATATCCCCTTTCATAAGTTCGGAGCTAAAATCATCCGCTTTAAGAAGGACGAAATAGACGAATGGCTTTCATCGCAGGAATCCAAAATGCGCCAGCAAAAGGCTTCTGTACCGGAGTTTAAAATTCCAACAGACATCATTCAAATTTTAAAAGAAAATCCTGTGGCGGCACCGGCATTTTTAAGAAAGAAGTTCGGTCAATGAAATACATTTCATGTGATGTCCTCGATGCAGTAGCCGCAGAAGACCTTAACCGCTATGCAGAACTCAAAGGGTTCAGAAACAACTACCCTCTTGATGTTAAAGACTTTGCTTATACAGTCTTCGGGCTTGATTTATTAGAAGTCAATATGGCTTCAATGAATTTTGACGGTATCGAAAACGGCAGTGAAATACTTGGCGGGCTTTATCCGGAAGGCCACAGTTTCATGGGGCACGAAAAAGTTATCATCGTTGATTCGCACATTAATAATGCCGGCAGAAAGCGTTTTACAATAGCACACGAAGCAGGACACTACTCACTTCATGTAATGGGTGTTGATGCAGGTTCTGCGGTTTACAACAGAACAACACGTCCATTGCTTTGCCGTGCCGATAACAGCAGAAAAGATCCTCTCGAATGGCAGGCAGACTACTACGCATCAGCCATACTTATGCCGGAAACAGCAGTAAAGTCAGTCATCAGCAGAGAAAGAAAGTTCGGTACTACTGCCTGTCGTGACGCCATTTGCAGATTATTTGGTGTGTCAAAAATTGCAGCTAAAATCAGACTTCAGCGATTTGGTATAACAGTTAGTGACGAACCCTTTAAAAGCCGCGTCAATTGCGGCGAACGGCAGTTTGCAGCTATGCAGCGGCAATATTCTTATGGTTATTCATAAGTAAATAATTCGTTCCAGTCTCTCTCAATCCCTATAGCCTTTAACTAATTAGTCCCGTTTGGTCATTTGAATTAATGACACTAATGGGTATGGTGTATGTAATGGATACTATCAGCAGCATATTCAAATATCTAAATGTCTCCCCCTTAATGGCGGTTTGGGGTACCGATTACGATTCTGTGGAAAAATGGATTGATGCTAATAAAATGTGGGGACAGACAATTACCTTCTCCCCTTCCGGAACACTATACAAGGGTATAAAGGGGCGTCCAATTGACATTGTAGAATACATACGCAAAGAAGTGTTGGAAGTTTCACAGCCTGATGTTTCTACATGGATTGTACGTAACTCACATTACGGTCTAGCCAGTGATGATATGGTATTTATTGATCTGCTGATAGAACTCTACAAAAAATTTAAACCCAAGCGGCGTTCAATGATTTTTGTTGGCCCTCCAATAAAGATTCACCCTGCCATCAAGAATCTAATACGTGAGTTCTATTGGCCCGCTCTTGACGATGAAGAGCGTATAGCTGTTCTGCGACAAGCTCTATCAAGTGCTCATAGTAAGGGAAAGTTAAAAAACATCACACCTGAATCCATAGCTTCGCTAAGCAGCTCATTGGAAGGCCTGTCACTCTCTGAAATAAACGAACTTATGGCAGTCAGTTATCTCTCGACGCAAGGTATGAGTCTTGTAGACAAAAGCGTAGCATCCGAAATAAAGGCAATGAAGGATCAAACAAGCCTGTTATACAAAGAGAAAATTGGCAGTTTAAATTATGAGCAGGTAATAGGTTTCGACAACATAGAACGGCAGATGGCACTAATTTACAGAAACATAACCGGTCTTGGTAGCCAGTATTACGGCCAACTGCCGGTCAGCGCAAACTTCCTGGTTTACGGTTATTCCGGCACCGGTAAAACTGCGTTTGCCAGATACTTCTGTGCAAAACATTCACTCCCCTGTTATTCCCTTAGAATGTCGCTAATCAGAAATGAAAATTTTGGTGAGAGCGAAAAGAGATTCGAGCAGGCGCTTACTGAGCTGAACAGCATCTGTTCATCAAACCGGGCTGTACTGCTTGTAATTAATGAGTTCGAAAAGTTCTTCTCACTTAGTGAACAGGATAACACAGCACAAAAGGCTCTGATTGTAAAACTTCTCGACTATCTTAACGGCGAAAAACCAGCCAATCTTCTTGTTTACGCAACTGCAAACCGTTTGCAGTTTATAAAAAACAATGGCGAAGAGATGCTTCGCCGGTTCAATGTCTACTTTTCGGGGCTTCCAGGATATGAAAATAGAAAGAAGATCATCGAAAGCATGATAGAACAGTTTACAGGATGTAAACATGGTGTTACGGATGAAGATATCGAAAAGGCGGCAAAATCTTTTTCCCGTTCAGATCCGGCAACAATGAAAGAGCAGATTCTCCGTATTGTGTGCGAATGCGGTGATGAAGGACGGCCATTTACAGGTGAAGAACTGGCCAGAGCAGCTTCGGTTGACAGTATTTACAAAAGGTATGATCCATATGCAGATGAATTGCAGCAGAGTGGCAGTATCAGAACTGTTTGACTTCACTGATACCGGCTCAATTAAAGAACTTAAAGGTTTTGAGGTCCAGATGGATCTTTGCAAAACACTTGACTGTTCACAATTAGCTGATATTAACTTCATCGCGTTTAACGATGATACCAATGTTAAGGATGCAACAACAAATAACCATCTTGAAGTGAATTTCGATTCATTCATTGCTAATCACAGAAGGAAAAAGGGAGATCTTAATGCACTGGATATTGCTTCAATAATTACAGATGGTTTAAGCGATACATACAATACTGATAATGCCGTAATTGCAAGAAGAGTCGTAACAGATGCTCTCGGCTATATCTTCGCATATGGAGAAGAATCTATTAAAGATTCATTTGCTGCACTTTACAAAAGTTTTAAAATTGAAATCATGATGTGGAAGATGACCCGCCAGACACTATCCGATGAATGGATAGCTTTCCTGGAAAGACTTGAAGTGCTGTTAGGCAACACCGAAATAAAGCCTGCGCTGGAATACATTGTTACTGCTAATCCAATCCTGTATCGCAGGATTACAAAGTGGATTCAGGAAGGCTGCATGAAGTCAGCCAAAGTTTCTGTTATTACCGACAATATGTTAAACACAAAGTAAATGGAGTAAAAATGAGTAAAATTGTAACAATGAAATGCCAGGTTCCCTGGATATCACCGGAAGATACCTACGAGAGACTTAAAAGAGTACTTCCGGAAATGCCTGTTGTCAATGGATTAAAATGCAGTCCATACATGAGTCAAGAGAAAGTTATTATCGGTACTACAGAACGCTCTTTGGTCTCTGTTTATAAGAATCCGAATGATTCAACTATGCAGTTCAAGGGTGATGATGTTCTTATCGGACTAACTAATAAAATCATGGACGAACTGCTCCTGGATACTATAAAAGAAAAGGCCCTTCGTAACAAATATCATGTAACAGTAAGCAGAGAGAAGGACAGAATGACTGTCCTATTGGAAAGGTAAAAAATATGGCTAACCAAAAGATTAAAATCGAAATCTCCGGCGGCAGAATGAATTTTAACATGAACAACTTCGGTCGAGAGTGTGATAAAGAAGCGCTCTTTCTTATGGAACTGGGCACAGTTTTAAGCGATGAACGGGATAGTGTTGAATACAACAAAAGTGTCGAACGTAATACTATAAGGCAAAGAGGTTGATATGAATGTAGCAAGAATTCTCTATGGAAGCAGTTCCAACTCACCAGTACCGGACCAGGATGCCGATGTGGTATGGTTCAGCGGATGTACAATCAAGTGTCCGGAATGCATCAACCGCCGATTTTGGGAACCAAGGCGCGGTGCTAAGATGAGTGTAGATCAAGTAGTACAAAAGGTGCTTATGGGAAGATCTGCATGGGTCTCTTTGACTGGCGGTGAACCGTCCGAACAGCCGGAACTGGTAGAATTCCTTAAGTTGATAAGAGCAAAAAAAAGAAAGGTCCTTATAAATACTGGTTTAGAATATGAAGAGTTCATATCGCTTGGCTTGCTTGAGTATGTTGATGCATTGAAATATGGACCCTACATGGCAGAATTACGTGGAGGATTTGGCTCTTTAAATCAGAGGATGATTATTCGAGCAGGTGATGTATTTGCTGAGCTACCATATCGTGACATGAAAGAACTAATTATATCCAATAGTACCATAACAGAAACAGGTTATGGTACTAATTTTCAATAATAGATACTACAGTCAATCAAAAATTTAATTTAATAACTAACCCTATCTACATACTACACGAAAACCCATGTTGTAACCTTTATTATTTGGTGTAGTACCATCACGGAAGCCAGCTCTAAAATTATAGTCTACATTTTCCCAATAACCACCCCTTAACCTCCTATCATCACCGTTTATTGCTCCAGTAGGGTCAGTTACTGGGTCACTGGTATAACTTTCATACCTATCATTACACCACTCCAATACATTACCAGCCATGTCATAAAGCCCATAAGCATTTTTTAACTTACCAGCAACCGGTTGAGTAGTATTTTCGGAATTATTGCTATTCCAACAAAAAGTATTAGCCTCTGTTTGAGTCCAAGTATTCGACCAATACCAAGCAGTTGATGTCCCTCCACGGTATGCGTACTCCCATTCCGCTTCTGTAGGTAACCTATAACCATTCTTGCCAAAATCAGTAACAATGTCTGTTAAGTCACTACAACCATTATATGGCTGGAGCGGAACATTTGAATAACTGTAAACTGTATCACGCCCATCGCGTTTGCTCCGAGCATTACAATACAATACAGCATCGTACCATGTAACAGACTCAACGGGCCTTGATGGATCTCCAAGAAAATGTGACGGATTTATACCAGTAACCGCTTCGTAATCTGCTTGCGTTACCTCAATACTGTCAATCCAAAAACCTGTCAGTGTAACGCTATGAATAGGTGTTGCATTAATACTATCACCCATTTGAAAAGTCCCACTTGAAATGAATTTCATACCAGTAACTGTATCTGGTGCGACAACAGATAACGAGACAGTAGAACTGTTTAAGCCACCTTGATTATTACTTACATAAACAGAATATGTTCCCGAATCAGCAAGTACAATACATGGAATTGTGTAGCTCGAAGCTGTTGCTCCAACAATACTAATACCATTCTTCTTCCATTGATAGGTTGGTACAGGATTGCCCGTTGCAATAACAGAGAATGTTACAGACTCACCAAATCTCTTGGATTGAGCCGTTGGTTCAGTGGTTATGACTGGGGCCGATGCCGCAGTAGTGGGATATCCAGCAAGGTGATAAAGCGAATCAATCTTCTTCTTCTCAATGACATAGTTATAAAACCGGACATCATCAAGTTTTCCATCCAGGCCGGCATTAGTATTCGGACCACTGTTATAATTCATATTGCCGAGATACATTGAAAGATTAAGGTCGATAGTACCGAGAACACCTTGATCGGGATCGGTAATTGTAGTTCCATTTGTATCACCATCAACATACACTTTTGC
>JAEUSG010000623.1 GCA_016788315.1 Fibrobacterota bacterium
TTTGCTTGCCCCCTATGAAATAGGTTGTTTAAATGTAATAGGCTACATATATTGTTGTTGGATACGGTTTAATTGGTTTATATGTATGTTGCCAAAAATGAAAGAAGGAGCAAGCGATGAAGTTAACTCTGGTATCTATTCTATCTGTACTCTTGTTACTGCTTGCCACGGGCTGTTCCAATGAACCGCCTGAAGCTCGCGTTCAAAACAATAACGCGGAAGATGTGAATGTATCTATCAAACCGGATGCAGGAAATACGTTGAATGTAAACGGTGTTAAACCAGGCGCTAGATCCGGTTACGTTGTTGTATCTGAAGGGTCGGGCACGATAAGTGCCTCCCGCAGTGGTACGAGTCCAGAGGATATCCGCTATACATTTGAAAAGGGTGAAACTTATTTAATAACCATTTCAAGCGGAGACAAACCAACTCTATCTACCGCAGTGGAATGAATAAGAGATGAAGCATCAAACAGAAGTTCACCGCAGACCGCTCGTAAACACACTTAGGAAAATCAAGAGTGGAAGATTGACTCTTGGTTTTATAGGTGGTTCCATCACCGCTCAAAACGCATGGCATAACTGGCCAGAACCAGTGATTGCCTGGTTTAATGATACCTTTCCCGATTTGCGTCTTACAGTTGAGAATGCGGCAATTGGAGCAACCGGAAGCGACTTAGCCGTTTTTCGCGTCGAACGCGATCTCATAGAACGCGGTTGCGATCTGATCTTTATTGACTATGCAGTCAATGATAACGGAAACCCCAAAGAGCAGCGCGCAAGAAGCCGTGAAGGACTCATTAGGAAGGTGCTTGCCGCAAACAAAAGCGACACGGTTCTAGTTTACACGCACTGCGCGGATTTCATTCCTTCCTATCTCAAAAACGAAATGCCCGATTCTATCGCAGAATTGGAACAACTTGCGGTTCATTATGATATCGGATCTGTATGGGTGGGACTCGCTGCCTACCGCGAAGTGGAACGTGGTTTAATGCGTTTCGAAGAATGGCTGCCAGATGGCTTGCACCCACAATCCAGAGGAAGCCTTTCCTATGGACAAAGCGTCATACGCTACCTTGAAAAAGAGCTTTGCAATGCCTCTGTCAATAGCCAAACCGCTGTTCCTCTTGCATTACCCAAGCCGCTGAACCCTATGAATTGGGAAAAGGCCGCTATGCTGGGTTTTGACGCTGTTACATGGAAAGGCCCTATGAAGATTCGGCGTTGGACAGAAGTGGAATGGATACATCAGGCCATCGAGACATCAGCCATTGGCGCCCGCCTCGAGTTCGAATTTGAAGGTCGAGGACTTTCACTCGGTTTTGATTTTGGAAAGCTATCATCTGAATTTAAATGGAGCATCGATGGCGGAGAATGGATAACCGAGGTACGTGACAGACCTGCCTGGTGCGGAAATACCGGATGGTTTCGCATTTCCAATCTCTGTGACGACCTCCCTTATGGAAAACACAAGTTCGAACTCGAAGTCATTCATGGTCAGCGTGCCGAATGCATGGGAACGAGATTCTGTCTTGGGTTGATAGGCATTATCCGTTAAGAAACGCTGGCAAACCTTGTTATTTATCTACTTGAGTGATATATCTCAGGGTATCGATAGAAAAATGGAAAATCTATCATTATAGCTTTGTTATCACGCCATAATATGAAATCGGGTTTATTATTGGACCAGTAAGCACATAAATATTTCCATTGGGTGTGTAAAAAATTTCACGCATAAAATCCCACAAGCCTGATGTCACATTATTCCAGCTTGCACCACCATCTGCTGAACAGTACAGGAATGTACCTTTTGTAGATGAAGTTTGGATAAGCATCATCTCATTCGGTATAACACATAAAGAAGAAACCATGCCTATATTATCAGGAGTCTGAATCTCCTTGAATGATACTCCGTTATCGTTTGAATACAGGATATTATAAGATTCTGCATAGAAAACATTATTTGGCATTGCAATGATGTTGTGATAAAGAGAAGTACTAATTCCCGGTATAATTGTCCATGTATCACCATCATCAGTAGATCTAAATAACCCCTTGTTAGTTGCCATTATGAGAACATCATTACTCCCAACAGCAAGTTTATATATAGTTGAGAACGCGTTGCTTTGTGCCAATGCTGTCCAGGTTTGACCTTTGTTTTTAGAACGATATAGCACCTCTATTAATCCTGAACTCGATGAAATCAGTTTTACTCGATAAAGATAGTCTTTTGAGTTTATTTTGAGAAACTCGCCGGAACCACTACCTAATGCATTAACGGAATCCCATGATGCTCCGTTGTTTGATGTATAATAAAGTTCATATCCCCACGCATAAATAGAATTTGACGTTCCGATAACTATTGAATAAATTTCTCTACCACTGAATGCAAAAATACTCCATGTTTTTCCGCTATCTAAAGAGGAATAAACTCCTTTGTTTGTACCAGCATATGTAACTCCGAGCGAGTTAGAAGCTATTGAGTAAA
>JAEUSG010000661.1 GCA_016788315.1 Fibrobacterota bacterium
CTCTCACAAATAGCTACCACAAGAGACTTGCCTATCTTGAGGGTAAAAGAATAATTACTTTGAAAAGTTATGCTACTGAAAAGGCGCTATCATATTCAAATCTTCTTAACAAAGCGGAACGACAGACTATTGAAGCTTTTCATGAGAAGGGTGTGCTGAAGATCGGGGTTTGAATGACGAATAACCTCCTTCTTTAAAAAAATTGAGCCTTTATTTTTGATGGAAAACGGACCAAAGAAGCTTGTCATGAAAAAGGAGTACAAAAATAAGACTATGAATATTCCAGATAAAATTACTTCATCGAATCAGTCAAACGATCAGTTGCTCTATTTCACATCTAATAGCCTGCTTAAAGATGATTGTACGCTTGTATTTATAAGTGACAGAACAGGCAGCCCCAATATTTTTGTCAGAGATACTGCAACAGGCATAGAGAAACAATTGACCAACTTCTCTGACGGCTATCTTAAGTCTTACGTCTATTTCGATGGAAACCCATATGCCGGACTGGGAAAGGCAAGCATCAGCCTGGACCCGAAAAACGCTCTTGTTTACTTCATTCACGGCCGCTTTATTAAGGTTGTTGATCTAAATGGGCATGAGCGCACACTAGCCGAATATCCGGACGGACAGATGACCGCTTTTACTCATGTGTCGGCTGATGGTAAAAGACTCTGCGTTCCTACTACAGATGCAAGAGCATTAGATGGAGATCTAAAATTAACCAGACAGCCGGAATATGATATTGACAAAAGAGTGCGTGAAGAGAAGCTGAACTCATATTTACGTGTTTACTGCACAGAGACCGGTAAAGAGCTACTCTGCGAACGGGTTCCGGAAGCATGGATTACACATGTTCAATTTTCCCCTCTTGACAGCAATGTGATACTCTATAATAATGAGTGGCCTTCAGACTGTGGTATCAGACGCATGTGGATATGGAATGGCGCCGGACACCGTAGACTTAGAACAGAAGAAGATGGGCGTTCAAAAGAGGACTGGACATGTCACGAAATGTGGGAGAGAGACGGCAAGGGTATTATTTATCACGGCAGCTATAAAAATGGAATTGCATATCTTGGAAGAGTGCTGCCGGACGGTAGCGGAGTTGTGGAAATTCCATTTCCCGAAGGCTGGAAGAGATATGGGCATTTTACAGAAGGCTTCGGAAATAAATTGGTTGCAGATGGATACTATGCCCAGCCTGAAGATGAAAAAGAGGAGCATACTCACAGGAACGGTCTCTGGATTTGTCTGCTTGAAGTTGACTGGAAGGCAAAAAAGATAAAATGGATACCTTTGTGTAAAAACCGTTCATCTTGGAAAACACAGGATGAACATCCTCATCCAATTTTTAATCACAATTCAGATGCAGTCTATTTCACATCCGATATGGATGGGAAAAGAGCAATATACCGGGTTAATCTTTAAAACAATATTTACTAAAAACCCATGGCTTCGCCATGAGTGTGCATATCCTGATAGTTGATCTTTTTCACTTGAACGGTTGTGTCTTCTCCAATTGACTCGATTGTAATGCTGTGTTCTGAGCAGCCCCAGCGCGCGCAAACATCTATCTTATTTCCTTTACCTGGAAGTGAAAACTCAATAAATTCATCTGAGTTGCATCCTGGTGTGTCGCACCTTTTTGTTGTCATAAGCGAAGCATTACAGTGTGGGCAGGCAGCTTTAATAAGCGGATTTGGAATGTTTGACTTGAACATGAAGTCAAAAAGTTTCTGATGAAGACCCCAGAATGGATCGAGATACATAGTTCCCTTGATTCCGCCACCCTTGACTTTTATTCCAATGGATGGTTCACCATGAAGGCGTACAGTATCTGTGATGATGTTGTGTCCGTTAGGGCAGCGGACATCTTCAACTACAACATATATGGATCCATGGCGATTTGCAACCTTAAAGCCTTCGGGAAGTTTCTCTATGAATTCACGGGGAATAGGCTGTCTTTCTGGATTAATTATCATGGTGTTCTCCTGAAAATAATTATTATTTAATCAATCATATTTTGGTTCAACGGCCTGACCTGTCTGAGCACTTTTCCGGAGAGCATCCAGGATTCGGTACTGATCAGCTACAAATCTGAATGAAAGCAGTTCGTTTTTACCGCCCCTGCATGCCTGAGTGAAAAGGTTTGCAATTGTATGTATCGGTTTAGTCTCAGCAACGACAGGAATCTTATTCTGAAAAATTGACTTGCTGCCAGGGCGGAGGAAGCGGTCGTATGGACCGGGGATAGTAAGAGTTACTTCATTGTTATGAAGTCGGGCATCGCCTGTAGCACCCTGAATGAAAATATCCTGATAACCGCCTATAGAGAGACCGTCAGAAATGAAAGCAGTTGCCCCATTGTCAAAATGGATAAGTGCATTTACGATTTCCTCGCTTGGGCACTCAGGGCAGCTCTTCTGTTCGATGTGGTAAACTTTGGTAGCGCGGGTAGTTCCAAGAAGGATACAGACTTCATCTAGCATGTGGCAGAAATGGTGGTAGGTCCAGCCGCCGGATGCTTCTGGATTAGCAACATTCTGATGACGTGCTCCTTGTGACCATAAACCGAAAGTACGTGAGCTTCTATTTGCAACATGTAAAAACTTACCGCAGCAATCCTCCGATTTCTTTTTCAGCATTTGAAAAGAGGTCATAAAAGGGCCCATGTGGTTGACATGAGTGATAATTCCTGCCTTTTCAGCTTCAACTGTCATTTTATCTGCGTCTGCAGAATTTAGTGCCATCGGTTTTTCGCAAAGAACATGCATCCCTTTTCTAGCAGCCCGCTGCGAGAAATCGCTGTGCGTAGAGTTGGCGGTTCCGATTATGATGGCTTCCATACCCTTGATATTAAAGAAATCATCAATGCTGCTTGTAGCATAAAAACCATCATTTTCAGCCATTTTACGTGGTTCTTCAGACCTGTTATATATGCCGACTATTTCTACAGCAGGACAATCACGGAGATGCAATACAAAATTAGTTCTCATGTAATGTGCATAACCGATAACACCGACTTTAAGTGGTTTGTAAGCCATTTTGAAACCTTTCATTCGAATTGGTTTTGAACTAAGGCTAAATATAATAACTGCATATGTGCTTTATGTTTAAAGAAAAAGTTACACTTAGAAAAACATATAGAAATGGTAGGAAATAAGTTATATTTATATTAAACGGAACATTAATATGGGATATATATATGTTGCGTAAAGCAAGTATATTTACTGTGCGTGGTCATTATTAAAATGAAAGGAATCATATTGTGAAATACATGCAGATTTCTATAATTCTTCTGCTCTTAGCCTCATTTTCTATGGCTGGGCAAACCTGTTTTACTGCAAGTGGTTTAATAATACAGAGAACTGTACCTGATCCCATAACGAACTTTGATTTCAGCTACATCGATATTACCCAGTCGGGTAATACGCCGGAGATATTCAGCATCCATATTCCAGCCAAGCCAGATTTAATCTGTACAGCTAAATATCAAATCACTCTTACCATTACATCGTCCCTGAATATTCTTAAAGGTAAGAATGTATACACTGGTAGGAGTGGAATTTTCACAATACCCGGAGAAGGCATACATTTAAGCAGCACAAAGTTTTTCGAAAAGAATGGTCCCGATAGTGCATCAATTAATGTAGTCGATGAAGCGTTAACAGACGATGATCTCAAAGATATCCTTCTAAATTCTGCTACTGTACCCGAAGGAAGTCTCTTCTTCCACTTCACTTTGAAACGAACAGATAATAATCAGATTGTCTCAGACTTTACCCACACCATAACCATTGCAAACATCAGGTATTTAAGGCAGATTACTCCAGGACAGGAAATGGGTTCGTCAGGCAAACAGTGGATGCAGGTTTACACACCATACCCCCAATTCTTATGGCAGTCAGATCTCATGTCAGTTCGATACGCCAATGCTGTCAAGTACATCATAGATGTTTATGAAGCTAGAGATGATATTTACTCGCACGCCGGTATAACAGCAACAGAGCCTATCTGGTCAGATACAGTTTCGGATATAAATTTTACACAGTACCCTGTTTCAGGAGTGGAACCTCTGCTTGCCGGTAAACGTTATTACTGGCAGGTTACAGGTATACTTCAGGGGCCGGTTAATTCTACAATAAAAAGTACTCTTTACGGTTTTCAATTAGCCGATCTTACAATGGGTGATTATTCTGAAACGCAAAAAGAGATCATGCGCTGCCTTGAGCTTATACTGGGCAGAAGTTATGCCTACATTCTCAAAGATGTAAAGGGACTCAAGCCGGATGAGGCAATAACAATTGACGGCAAAAGAGTTTCAATAAATGAACTCGCCGAAATTGCAAAAGGGTTCCCGCAAAGCCGCAGAGCCGTAACTGGTGTGAAATTGAGGTAATTATAATGAAAAACATAACAACACTTATTCTGATCCTTCTTTTGTCAGTTGCCGTCTTTTCAAAGGGTGCTGAGACCTCAGCACTTGTTTATAAAATGAAAGGAAAGGTCTCAGTAACACAGCCTGGAAAAGCGGAGAGCGCGGCGAAGGCAGGAGAGCTGCTTCTTCGGGGAACAAAGATACAGACCGGTGAAGATGGACTTGCGCTGATAAAACTGCTTGACGATAACAGCATGATTCGTGTGGCGGCGCTGTCTGTTCTAACTCTGAATGCAAAAGGAGATAAGGAAAGCGAAGGAAAAAAGGGTAAGGTAAGCCTGGGTTCAGTGCTTTTTGATGTGCAGAAAAAGATGAACAGCTCTATCTTTCAGGTTGAGACACCCACAAGTGTTGCTACAGTTAAAGGTACACGGTTTTGGATAATTGTTAAGAATGACTCTATATGTATTACCACGACACTTGAAGGCAGCGTTGAAGTCGAACACTCCTTTACAAAGGAAAAAGTGTTGGTTAATGCCGGAGAAAGCGGAAGAATCGTTGGAAAAAAGCTGACAAAAGGGGCCTCTGAAAAGGGCGATCTGCCAGGCGGAACAGAAGAGAAAAGGTTAAAAGTAAAATTTAAAGATGAGTCTGGAGAGACCAGAGATTTAAATATTGATTATATGGAGACGCCTTGATGCTAAGAATAGTTACTGCTCTGCTTATTGTACTTTTTTCGATACATGCTTTTGGAACCGGTGCGTTACTGACCCTAAATTATCCTGATGAAGGAAGTTATATAGATCCTATTGACTTCATGGTTGCGGTTTCAATCAATGATTCACTGGAAACGCCAATAACTGCCGGTGATATTGAGCAAGGATTTAAGCTTACAGTAAACGGTGTTTCTGTTACAAACGGATTGACGTTTACTGACGGAGTTGCTCTTTTCCGGCCTGATGATCCATCAGTTTTTGTAAAGTCCGGTCCATGCCGGATAGCGGCCACATATTCACACGCATCTTTATCAGCTGAAGCTTCGTGGGGCTTATCCATACTTTATCCTGAAGATGCAGTAAAAGATATGGAGGCTGGAAAATCAAAATTAAAACAGAATGGAAGAGTTTTTACGACATTTACTCACAACACGCTTGCAGGCGATGCCAGGTATGATATTGCAGGCGGTGCAGCATACAGGCTTAGCTATGGAAAGTGGAGAACTACGGCTGATCTATATTTGACAAATGAAGAGTCTGACAAAAGTCAGCCGAGAAATGTCTATACTCTTGGTATTGCCTACAGTAAAAATTTTGAATTAAGACTAGGTGATGTTGCCCCCTCATTCAACAGGCTTGCAATAAATGGTCAGCGGTTAAGAGGGCTGGAACTCAATACCGCTCTCTATTCAAAACGGGGGAATAAATTTCTTTCTTTGGATGCTGCGTATGGTGAAGCGGTGCGTTCTGTTAATCCTTATTTAAGAAATCAGAGTGACACTGCATACGCTCCGGGAACATTTTCCAGAAGCCTTTTTTGTGCAAGATTGGCATCAGGAGCGGGAGAGTATTTTCAGTTAGGTCTTATGCTTGTAAAAGGGCGGGATGATACAGGGTCAATACACAGAAACATAAATGATAAAGCTGATTCATCAGTGTCATTTTCAACAGATAGACCTAAAGACAATGTGATTATCGGTGCAGATATTTCAAGTTCTTTTTTGCGTGAAAGAGTGACACTATTCGGCAGTTATCTTCTTTCGCTTTATTCAAGAGATATAACCCACGGTTCATTGACAAAGGCAGAGCTTGAATCAGCAATGGGTCCTGAAGAGCTTTCTATTGATCCGGAATCTTTCGGCAAATACTTGATGTTCAATACCTCGACTACACCGATCTATCTTGGTGAAGGTATAATGAATTCAGCTGCGCTTGAAGGCGGTATGAGGGTTAATCTGTATGGAAACACATTCTCACAATATCTTGAGGTCAAATATGTTGATATTGGACCAAATTACTACTCAATGGCAGCACCGCTTCTTGGATCTTCCAAAACAGGATTCTCTATTAACGAGCGGCTTACACTTATGAATAGCTGCATCTCAGTTAATGGTAATTTTGAGAATTACACAAATGGCGCAGGCAGCGCTCTTGTTAAAACCGACGAGAACAGCTTTGGCTTTTCACTTTCTTTAATGCACTCGCAGTCACTTCCAACACTCTCATTAGGATACCAGGGGAGCGGTGTTAAGAACAGCGATGAACGTTTCGGGTTTGACAACAGTGTGGGTATGTTCAACGCATCCAGCCGATATACTCTAAATACAAAACGGGGACAGACTCATAATTTCCAACTTTATACAGCACTTACCGGTATTACAAATGGATGGAATAGCATAATATTTGAGCAGGATACAGCCGGAACAGGATATCATGTGAGTGATTCAACAAGGGATACATCGCTCTCTGTAAAGACACAGATTTACTCTCTTGCATGGTCGACAGATATTCCTGATAATCCTTTAAAATTCAATGGTTCTCTGATGATTAACAGTGGAAGCAGAGAATTTGTTAAACTTTTTTCTCTCAATGGCGGTACAACTTTTGCGCTTCTGCCTGAGAAACTTACACTTTCCGGAAATGTGTCATACAGTTCACTGCTTCGCCCATTCGATTCTGATTCGAAGAATCAATTCAGGTTCCGATATGGAGCCTTCTACAGACCTCATACTTTGCATACAGTAAGGTTTGAGGGCAGTGCACTTGCCGGTACCGGAAAACCTGATTTTAGAAACAGCCTCCATTATGAATTCAGGTTTTAGAACCGCATTAGCAGTCTTTTTAACTCTTTTTGGAATAGGATTTTTCTGCTCGCTTTATTTTCCGGGAATAGTAAAGCTTGAACTTTCGGCATATGATGCCAAACTTCGAAGCTGTTCTGAGAAATTCAAAAAAGAGTCGCCGATATTAATTGCAGATATTGATAATGAATCAATCGATGCACTGCCTAATATTTGGCCATGGCCTCGTAATTATTATGCAAAGTTGATTGATAATCTCAACAAGGCAGGTGTCAGACTAATTGTAATCGACGTCATGTTTGATAAACCAAATGCTGAAAAACCTGCTGGAGATAGTGCTTTTGCTGACGCATTACGCCGAAATAGAAATGTTATACTTTCTGCAGAAGACAATCATGGTATAGGTTTGATTCAGCCATATATCGCTTTTAATCATGCCTCTGATAGTTCATGGGGATTTATTAATATTCAGGAAGGTGCAGATCGAATTGTTAGAGAATACTATTATGGGATAACTGATAAGTTAGGTAGTAGGCATGGTTCTCTTGCGGTCGAAACATTTAAGAGAGTTAGCAATGTTGATTTGACCAACAAAGATGATGTTTTTCCGATTGCATATTTTGGAGGTGAACGATCCTTTGAATATGTTTCTTTTCGTAAAATTATTGATGATTCGACGTTCAAGACTAAAGATGAAATTGACTTTGGTGAGGAAGTAAATGAATTTGAAAATTTGTTGAATTCTGGGCTCTTCAAAGATAAAATAGTCTTTGTTGGCGCATCTGTTGAAGATCTCCATGACAGATTATTTACGCCTTATGCATCTGTTAATAGAGGAGAAGCCACAGGCAGCGGTATTCCAGGTGTTGAGGTTCACGCTGCGGCTCTTCATACGTTAATGAATGGCAATCTGATTCGAACTGTGCCTCTCAATATCTATTGGATTGTCCTCTTGGTTTTGTCTGCACTTATTTTCTTTGCCGGATCGCATATGCGCATTTTGTATACATCGCTATTGGTAGCAATAGTCTTATTAATTTCCGTTGTTGCTAATGTTGTAATCTTCCGGCTATTCCTGATTCAGCTTCCGGTTATGCCAATTCTAATTACTGTTGCGATAACTTATGCAGGTCAGCAGGCCTTTCTATTTTACCAGGAAAGAAAGAAACGTCGCCAGATTACAGGAATGTTCGGCCATTATGTACCCAAAGAGGTTGTCTCAGAACTTATCCGCGACCCAGGTAAAATGAAGCTGGGCGGGGAGAGACGTGAACTCACAGTGCTTTTCTCCGATATCGCCGGTTTTACTACGTTATCTGAAAATATGGAACCGGAAAAACTCATTACCCTGCTGAATGAGTATTTAACTGAGATGACAGCAATTGTTCATAAAAATGGCGGTATCATTGACAAATATGAAGGAGACGCCATTATGGCGGAATTCGGTATTCCGATTTTAATGCCTGATCATGCGCTGAGAGCCTGCACTACAGCCTTTGAGATGCAGAAGCGTTTATATGAGCTCGGTCAGAAATGGACTGCCGAAGGTAAACCCGTTCTGACAGCAAGAGTTGGTATCGGAACAGGAAACATGGTCTTCGGTAATATGGGGTCGGATAAAGTATTTGACTATACGGTAATAGGAGATGTTGTCAATCTCACTTCAAGACTTGAAGGTGCCAATAAGGTTTACGGAACAAAAATAATTATTAACGAAGCTGCTTTTTTACAAAGCAGCAATGATATTTTTGCGAGAGAGCTCGATCTGATTAGAGTAAAGGGTAAAGTCAAACCTGTTAAATGCTATCAATTGATGGCGCCGAAAAATTCCCCGAAAGCCGATGAAATTGCCAATGTTATAGATACGTTTACAAAAGGGCTTAAAGCCTACAGAGCTCAGGATTGGCATTCTGCTATTATAAAGTTCAACGAGACGCTCAGCATATGGCCCGATGACGGTCCATCTAAAGCGTACATCGAACGCAGTGAGAGATTGATAAGAGTGAATCCTGGGCGCGGCTGGGATGGAGTATTTTCGCAAACGACTAAGTAGATCGATTATTAATTAAACGAAAGACCTATCCTTAATAAACCCTCTTTTAGGGAAAAATTCCGGACGGAACCTGAAAAAGGGGTTTTTATTATAGATGCACCATTTTCGGTGTCGACTTTCATGAGCGGTTTTTCGGATAAATAATCAAGAATATCTTTTGCTACAGTATCGCTGGCAGGTATTTCCAAGCTACAGCCGTTAGCCGAGATGTCTGCAAGTCTGCCTTCCGGCAGTTCGGATAGCGGTGCGTTCTCCAGTTTGGCAACCGCAGTGAAATTAACAGGAAAACGTGGTTCTGAGCGCCTTTCGCTGTTCGCTGAACTGCTGCTTTCGATGGTTCTGCCCCGTACAGAAAGAAAAGAGATTACGTTCGCTCTTTCAAAGCGACGGTGACCGCCAAGAGTTTTGAAAGACTTAAGATATCCATTTTTTTCCCAGTATTGAACTGTGGAAGGTGCAACGGCACAAAGGCTTGCAACATCCCGGACGGATAATATCTTTTTAATCATTTACTGGTTAATTTAACATAATTAACACAATTGGGCAAGATTTTTTGGAATTCGCTATACATATTAATTTATATTCATGGCACAAAAAAGATGAACAAATTACTAAAAATAAACACAAATGATACTTCAAGAAGCGCACTAACGGAAACGGGTGCGCTTTTTTTTATCCGGAAAGGGGGCCTCGGGTGAGTGCAGCAAACGGAGTTACTTCAGATCTTCAAAGCATCCTGGAACTGTCGCGAATAGATCAGGAAATCTTTTTCCTACGGAAAAAACAGCGTGAATTTCCCGGTAAAATTTCCCAGCTCAAGGGCAGTCTTTCTGTTGACAAATACGGCACATCTCAGCTTCTTACAAAGATGGAAACTCTAACAACAGAGAACAGCCGTCTTGAACTTGAACTTACCGAACATAAAGATGGTCTCCGTAAGAGTGAAGATAAACTCATGCAGATCAAGACCAACGAAGAATACGATGCAGTTCATAGCGAAATCTCAACACGAAAAAGCAAGATAACTGAAGTAGAAAACAGACTTCTAACTCTTGTTTCTGATATGGAGTCTATGAGCGGTAAAATTGCAGAAGCTAAAAACAGCGCAACTGATGATGAACACAAACAGCTTCTCGAAGAAATAACAGCTCTTGAAACAGAGAACAGCGGGCTTGAATCTCAGATTCAGGAAAAAGAGGCGAAACGTGCTGAAGTTTCTGCAAAGATCGGGCAGAAGATTTTGGCAGTTTATACCAGAATGTATAACTCGAAAAAAACAGGTATGCACGTCGGTGTTGTTACAGACTACAGTCCGGCCTGCAGCATATGCGGATGCAATCTTACATCACAGAAGTTTCTGGAAGTAAAGCGAAACGATAAAGTCGTCTCATGCGAAACATGCGGTTCAATCCTTGTTTGGGAAGAGGTTCCCGAGGATCCTGCACTTGAAGCAGTTAAGAAAAAGAAAAAGAAAAGTGTAGTTGCAGTAGTTGCAGATGCCGATGAAGAAAAAATGGCAGATGAAGGAGAAGATACTCCACATGAAACAGCGGAAGAATAATTCATTAAATTTACGTCCTGAAACGGCTCTTACATTCGACGACGTACTCCTTGTGCCCGGCCGATCTGAAGTGCTGCCGAATGAAGCTGTAATAAAAACAAAGCTTACGGCTAAAATAGTTCTGAATTCACCTTTTGTTACGGCTGCGATGGATACGGTAACCGAATCTGCAATGGCTGTAGCAATAGCACGAGAGGGCGGTATAGGCATCATCCATAAAAATATGGACATTGAAGCGCAGGCCGGAGAGGTTGAAAAGGTAAAACGCTACGAAAGCGGTGTTGTGACAAGTCCATTTACTTTGAGCCCAGACCACCGGGTTATGGATGCACTCAAAATTATGGATGAGCGTAAAATTTCCGGCTTTCCTATCACTGTCGGCAAAAAACTTGTAGGCCTTGTAACAAACCGAGATCTCCGCTACTCACACAATCCGTCAACCCCGCTTTCAAAAATAATGGTTCCTTTAAACAGACTGATTACGGCCAGGGCAGGCATCTCACTCGAAGCTGCAAAAGATCTTCTGTTTAAACACAGAATCGAAAAGCTTCCACTTGTAAATAATAAGGGCGAGCTTGTAGGACTCATTACGGTAAGAGACATTCAGAACAGACTGCAGTATCCCGAAGCATGTATTGACGCAAAGGGACGCTTAAGAGTCGGTGCAGCTGTAGGCACTGCTTCAGATACGCTGGAAAGAGCGGCTGCGCTTGTAGCGGCTGGAGTTGACATTATTGCAGTTGATACTGCTCATGGTCATAGTGTAAAGGTTCTTGATACAGTAAGAGCGGTCAGAAAAAAATTCCCCAACATTGCTATTATCGGCGGTAATGTGGTAACAGCCAAAGCTGTTGCAGATTTGGCAAAAGCCGGCGCCGATGTTATAAAGGTAGGAGTAGGACCTGGTTCCATCTGTACAACACGTGTTGTTGCCGGAGTGGGACTTCCTCAAATATCGGCTGTTGCAGATTGCGCAGCAGAGGCAAAAAAACAGGGCGTGACAATCATAGCAGATGGCGGAATCCGCTATTCAGGTGATATTGCCAAGGCGCTTGCTGCAGGTGCAGATGCCGTAATGATAGGCGGACTATTCGCAGGTACTACTGAAAGTCCAGGTGAAGTTGTCTTATTCGAAGGACGCACATACAAAAGTTATCGTGGTATGGGTTCTCTTGGTGCCATGAAAAAGGGTTCTAAGGATCGCTATTTCCAGTCTGAAACAAAAGAGGAATCAAAAATGATTCCCGAAGGTATAGAAGGCAGAGTTCCGTTCCGAGGTCCAGTATCAGATTCGGTACGCCAGTTTATCGGAGGTCTACGATCTGCCATGGGTTATTGCGGTGCCAGAACAATTACTGAACTGCGAAAAGCAGAATTCGTCCGAATGACAGGTGCCGGGGTGCGTGAAAGTCATCCTCATGATGTTAAAATCACCAAAGAGGCTCCGAACTACCGGACAGAAAATTAGCGGTCTGTAGCCGTTTGTTAAGCAGTTAACACTATGCTTACTTATCTGTCAATACGTGATTTTATCCTGATAGAGAAGATAGATCTCTCTTTCGCTGGCGGTTTCAATGTACTCACAGGCGAAACAGGTGCTGGAAAATCAATTATAGCTGATGCGCTTTTAGTTCTGCTTGGAGGCAGGGTGAAAAGTGATCTGATAAGATCCGGCTGTGAGAAGGCGTCTATTCAGGGCACATTCAATTTAGGCGGCAAAAAAGATATTAAAAATGGATTATCTGAAATTGGTCTTGGACTGGAAGATAATGAACTCATTGTCAAACGTGAGATCAGTCAGGATGGAAGAAGCCGTGCGTTCTGCAACGGAGAGCAGATTCCGATAGCTACACTTAAATCTTTAGGTGATCTTCTGGCTGATTTTCATGGACAGCATGACCATCAGTCGCTAATGAAAAGTGAAACACATTTGGTTCTGATTGACGAATATGGTAATCATACTGTAGAGGTTCTGAAGTATAAAGAGCTGTTTACAGAATGGAAAGATGCTCTGAAGGAACTTGAAGAAATAACAGCCAGAAACAGGCAGCTTAAAGAGAGAGAAGCTCTTCTGGAACATCGGAGAAAAGAACTTCAGGATGCAGGAATTAAAGCTGGCGCGGAAGCCGCTCTACTGACAAAAATAAGGCGGCTTGAAGGTGGCGCCAAAATGGCGGAGCTTGTCAATTCGCTTAGGGAATCACTGGAAACAGATGCAATCGGTGCGCTTCGCAGATCATTTAAACTTATGCAGAAGCTTGCAGAACTTGACCCTCAGTACTCAGACCGCACTTCGCTACTCGGTGAATCTCTTGCGACAGCCGAAAGCGCTCTTGCGCACCTTCCAAGTCAGGAAGCTGAGGAGAGTGAAGAGACGCTTGATGAGCTGAATGAATCACTTGCTAAAATTGCAAAGCTTAAGAGAAAATATCAGAAAGATGAAAGTGAACTAATTACACTCCTTTCTGAAACAGAGGAAGCATTTTCTTTTCTTGATAAAAGCGTAATAGAGATCGGTGAGCTTGAAAAAAAAGCAGAACAATTGTCCGTGCAGGTTCATATGGCTGCTGACCATTTATCCGGTGAACGGAAAAAAAGCACTCTCAGATTTGAAAAAGAGGTTGTCCGGAATCTTAAAGAGCTTAATATGGGCCACTCTGTTTTTAAAGCAGCCTTTGAAAAACGGGAAATCCCTAAAGAGAACGGAATTGACAGCGTAGAGTTTCTCTTTTCTGCAAATCCGGGGGAAGTGCCTAAGTCTCTATCCAAAACCGCATCAGGCGGAGAGCTTGCACGTGTTATGCTTTCTGTCAGAGCTGTGATTGCAGAAAAAGATCGTATTCCTGTTCTGGTTTTTGACGAAGTTGATACCGGTATCGGGGGTGAAACTGCTGATAAGGTTGGAGAGATGCTTAAGGAACTTGGGATAAGCCGCCAGGTTTTCTGCGTAACACACTCTCATCAGATAGCTAAAGAGGCTTCATTCCATTATTCTGTGGAAAAGCGCGTATCCGGCGGAAAGACAACCATAAGGGTGCGTGAATTGGATAAGGGTGAGCGGGTAGAAGAGCTGGCGAGAATGCTCGGAGGCTCAAAAAAGAGCGCTGCAGTTGAGCATGCAAGAAATCTGTTGAAATAGAAGGGTGAAGTAAGGTTTTTTATATACAATGGAAAAAGAAAACAGAATACCGCATTTTTCAGTTCAGATTTTTGCCATACTTAAATTGATGCTCGCGTATGCGGCACTATGGCGCATTTTAAAGGGTAGTATATCTGAATCTGTAATACTGCTCAGCTGTCTTGCATTTTTCGGTATCACTGAAAGATTGGTAAGGCGCGACCTTCCGTCTAGAGTTTTATGCGCACTGTCAAATAGGCTTGCGCTAGTGCCTGTACTGATTGCAATGTGCGGTGTGGCTATTCAGAATAATGCCCATTTCCCGCTGCTGCTCGCTTTTGTTACTCTATTCATTTTCGGCAAAGAGCTGTTCTTTGTTAGACATGCTATTCAGTATTTCTTCAGAAATGAGGAATATGCAGCACCAAGAGGAATGCAGAAGATTAATGCTGTCGCGGTATTTGTTGCAGTGCTGTTGTATGCAGTTTCTCTACGCTGGGCGGTAGAACCTTACCATAATCTCGCTCTTATAGCAGTGCTTGTCATCTCGTTTATAGACGGTATGGGACTTTTCTGGAACCGTTATCGGAAAAAGCGCAGCGTAAAAGAGATCAATCTTGCCACAAAGATTACACTTATGAGGCTCTTAATGAGTCCGGTCTTTCTGATTGTATATTTTTATGATCGCAATGCCAGTTTCAGCGACAACTCTCTGACATTGCAGATACTTGCAATTATATTAGCCATCTTCTTTACAGTAACAGATGGTCTTGATGGTTACTTTGCACGGAAGCGTAACGAAGTAACTAAGCTTGGAAAGTACCTCGACCCTTTTTCTGATAAAATATGTACAATGACAATGTTTCTCTGCTTTGTTGCATCGAATTATGTTCCGGTGTGGATGGTGGCGCTTGTCTTTTACCGTGAAACAGCAGTTGATGTTATCAGAACACTTGCAGCAGCTGAAAATGTTGTTATTTCAGCGCGAAGTTCTGGTAAATGGAAAACTGCGTTACAGGCTACAGTCATAATAACAGTACTTGTACTTGCTACTACATTGTCAATCATTACCAATAGCACTTTCCCCTCTCTTTATCCGGCAATGTATGCCAATCTCCTTATAATATGGAATTGGGTACCATTCTCACTTATGGGAGTAGTGACTTTGGTTACTGTGCTCTCTGGAATCGACTATGTCCTTGCCAGTCGTGAGATCCTGGATAAGTATTTCAGGTAGGAGCTCTGTCGCCAAGGAGTATTGCAACGCAAGCTCCCATTACAATCAGGCCTCCAACAATTGTCTGCATAGTGACTAATTCACCAAGAGCTATAACTCCAATTAATGTGCTGAATACAGGTGTCAGCATGGTTAAAAGAGAACCGCTTGTTACAGGAAGAGTTTTGTAGCTTTCAGTCATTGTTAATTGACCCGCTGCAGCTAACAAACCAACACCGACAAGCATGGCTCCTGCTGTAATGCCGTTCGCACCTCCTGCATATGTTGCCGGCAGAATCATAATCCAGAAACCGCCCATGCATTGTGCAAAGAATATTGCATAGGTTGAGTCAGTTTCGTGCAGTTTCTTTACAAAGGCTACAGCCATACCGCTTAACAGGGCTCCTAAAAGTCCCAATGCCTCAGCCTTTGATACAGCAAAACCATTTTCGCCTATCTTATCGCCAAGCAAAAGGACCATTCCTGCAAAGGCGACAGCAACCCAGATAGCCTTTCTTACAGTCATCTTTTCGCCGCCCATCATTGTTGTGAAAATGGCGGCGAATATCGGATAAGTGTAGGCTATCAGACTTCCCTTACCCATGCCGATGACACTTATCGAATTGAAATACAGGTATGTTG
>JAEUSG010000687.1 GCA_016788315.1 Fibrobacterota bacterium
ATGCTGTACGTAACTCTTGTTTTACTATTTCTTGCTGTAACTGTGCTGATGATAATTACATCACTGCAGGTTAACCAGTTTTCTAAAAACATGGATACTCTGCTTAAGCAAATTGAGGATCACATCTACTTATGATACCCGTCCGTAAAGCTGTTGAGAGGATGAAACCGTACCGCCCTCCTCTGGAAGGCCGACGTAACTTTCTCCGTCTTGACTTTAACGAGAACACCATAGGCTGTTCACCGAAAGTGATCGATGCACTTCGTTCAATTGATGCTAACGAAATTGCAACCTATCCAGAGTATGATGAACTTAAAATTAAGGCATCAAAATTCTTCGGCGTTGGGCAGGAAAACATTCTGCCTACAAACGCTTCTGATGAAGGTATTCTTTCTGTGTTCCAGACATTCCTTGATGCAGGCAGCAATATTATTCTGCCTGCTCCTACCTTTACAATGTTCAGATTTTATGCAGAGCTTCTTGATTTGAACATCAATCAGCTGCTTTATAATAACGATTTGACATTTCCGGAAGAGCGCTTTCTATCGGCAATAACCGATGATATCAAAGCCTTGGTAGTTGTCAACCCTAATAATCCGACAGGAACGCCTGTAAAAAGAGAAACTCTGATAAAGTTAATCGAAAAGATGGGCAACAGGCTTGTGCTCATTGATGAAGCCTATTATGAATTTCACGGTGAAACTGTAATTGATTTGATTAACAGGTACAAAAACCTGGTTGTCTTACGGACATTTTCAAAATCTTTCGGAATGGCAGGATTACGGCTTGGAACGGTTATTTCCTGTAAAGAGAATGTTGCCCACATGACAAAGGCGCATAGTCCATATTCAATCAGCGGAATTACTGTAAAGCTTGCCATGGCAGGAATGGACGATCGTGAATATGTTGAACGTTATGCAGCAGAAGTGAAAATTAACCGTGAAGCTCTGAGAGCCAAATTAGAGCAATGCGGTCTTCCGGTTTATCCTTCATCCTGCAACTTCCTGCTAATCAGATTCGGCGGGAAAGCGGGAAAAATTGCTGAAGCTATGCGAAACGAAGGAATTCTTGCTCGAGATCAAAGCACCTCTCCCCTTCTTGAAGGTTGCATAAGGATAACAGTTGGCAATAAGGAACAAACAGAAAGAGTTTTTGCAGCAATTAAAAAGCATTTATAGCGCGTAGGAGAAAAAATGGAACCTAGAATTGCGTCGATAAAAAGAAAAACTAAAGAGACTGACATCAGTCTCACATTGAATATTGACGGAAGCGGAAAAGCTGCCGTGTCCAGCGGTATAGGCTTTCTCGACCATATGCTTGATCTTTTTGCAAAACATGGTTCATTCGATCTTGAGCTTTCATGCAAGGGTGATCTGCACATAGATGAACACCACTCAGTTGAAGATATTGCCATCTGTCTCGGCGAAGCATTCGCCAAAGCAATTGGCGACAAAAAGGGAATGAACAGATACGGAACTTTCTTTGTGCCTATGGACGAGGCGCTTGCCAGATGTGTTGCTGATTTCAGCGGCCGTCCCTATTTCGTATATGAAGGTGAACAGCATAATGAACTTACAATAGATTTCTTTAAATCACTAAGTGACTCAGCTAAAATGAACCTTCATCTGAAATTGGAATATGGCAGAAATGGCCACCATTGTCTAGAAGCTCTTTTCAAAGCTACAGCCAGAGCATTTAAAGAAGCGGTAAAGGTTAATCCGTCAGATATGACAATACCATCAACGAAGGGTGTGCTGTAATGATTTACAGAATGCTGCTGCTATTTACCGCTGCTGTATTTACCTTTTCATCTGACAACACAATTCCGTCTGACCCCTATTCTCTGCTTGTAGACATCCCGGCCTTTTCCGACCTTTTTTCTCAAAAGGGATTATCCGCCTATTCGGCAGAAACAAGAATAGCAGGACCTATCAGAAAATCGCTGGATGCACTGGCTGCTGAAAAAGGGCTTCAACAGCCGGAATTCAATGAGTTGTATGATTCAAAGCGCGGTTTTGCATTTAAAATCAGAAATTCCACATATCCTCCCACACTTAAAAGAATGATTGAGGAGATGTTTATTCCTGTACTGGTTTTCGACAGGGTGATATCGGTTATGGAATCCAAGCGTGAACTCGGCTGGTTTCAGCGTTTCCGCAGCATTACAACATGCGATGCAAAATTTGTACAGTACAATAATCAGCCGCACATCAGACTTGCCTTTACTGCAATTGCAGACTCCTCTATTGAAGCCCGCACGGAAGGTTCAGCTGCTGCTCCAGTATCGGTCAATACTAAATCGATGACCTTTATCCTTGAGCCAAAGAACAAACTCGTTAAACAGCTGAAGATTGACCAGATTGAAAAAGGGGTTAATAAAGAGATACGTGTTGAGAAGAAGTTTCTTTTTGAATATAAGATAGTCAACGGCAGAGAGTTTCCTTCAGAGCTGATTATAGAAAAAGATGGTAAAGAGGAGATAAGATTCAGGGCTGATTACGAACAGATAAAGGGTTTTACAGTATTCGATAAAAAGCAGTTTCGTTACATCGGAGCTGACGGCAGAACTGATACAGTTAACATTTCATATACAAAATACAGTTTCAACAAAGATGCAGATCTGTCTCAGTGGGAAAGCGGTAATAAGGGTAAGGATGCCCTTACCAAAGAGGCAGATGCCGATAAATTGTTTCAGAAGGCACGTGACGCAATTATGAACGGAGATTCTGGGAAAGCAAAGTCACTGCTTAAGAAGATTATCAAAGATTATCCTCAAACGGCGGTTGCAGAACAGGCGGCAACACTGCTTGAAGGCCTGCCGTAGTTAAATTGGCTAATTGTAAAGGAGACAGAATGAAAATATCAGCCCTTTTCATGATTGCAATTCTTGTGCTGAGTTTTGGGTGCAAGAAAAAAGAGGAATCGACAATTTCTGCTGAAGAAATAATTAAGGGTATGGATTCGCTAGCTACCACAAAAAAAGAGAATACAGAAATTGCAGCCAATGAAACATTTGACGAACCGGAAGAGTTGAGCTCCGCCAAAAAAGTTACACAAAATGAGGCATTAACCAAAGCGGTAAGTGAACCTGTAAAGGAAACAGAGAAAGTTAAAACAGAGCCGGTAGTTCAACAGAAAAAGCCGGAAACAACGGTTCCAAATGTTCCGGCCTCTGCTAACGGTTATACTTTCACTCCAGACGGCTATTATACCCTGCAGGTCCATGTTTACTCGATGCGTCAACCGGCTGAAAAGCTTTCAGAGAAACTAAGTCAACTAGGTTACAGATCATATGTAGCCGAAATTGAATCTCCGCAGCCCCAGCTTTCCGGCATTCAATATCGTGTTCGAGTAGGAGCATTCCGTACAAGAGCAGAGGCTGAAAAGTGCGGCCAGGAGATTAAAGAAAAATTAACTTTGGACTACTGGATAGATTACAGAAAGAACGACAATACAACGGAGAACTACTCTACTTCTGCAGGAAGCAGTTACCAACCTGCGGCTGCACCCGAACCTGAACCAGCTCCATATGTTCCACCTGCAGCAGAACCAGTTCAGACATATACACCCCCCCCAGCCGAACCTGCGCCGGCACCAGCACCTGTCCCGGAACCTGCGGCACCAGTGCCCGCACAGACAACTTCGCCTGCTCCTCCAGCACCAGCTCCAACACCGGCACAGCCTGCTACAAATAAACCTCCGGTATCCAATAATCCATCATCAACACCGCAAAAATTTGAGTTTTAATGGTTAAAGCGATCTTTTTTTTCTTTCTTGTTGTATGTATAATTGCCGCAGCTATATCTGATTGGCGAATTAGAAGACTTGACGGCCGGCCGATTAAAGAGAAAAGCGGAATTGAAACTATTGCCATTGATAAATCAGACCCTTTAACCGGTTCCGCTTCAGTAGATATTACTGCAAAGCTTGAAATCATAGCCTCTTCGCCATCGTCTGCTGATGAGCCATACTTTCTAGGTGCACCATGGAATTTGAATAAAAGGCCTATTAAAGAAAAAAATGCTGCTCCGATAGTAAGAAAACTGGGTTCTAAATTTTACTGCAAGGCTCTGATCTTCAAAAATAAAAATGCTTTTACTGCAATTGTCAACGTCGATCTTCCTGCGATAAATGCAGCAGGACGTAAGGCTGCTTTAGCATCTCTGCAGGCGGCAGGATATTCGACTGCAGCGGTGATGATTATTACCCCGGGGTTTATCAATTTGCCTATAAGCATTTCGCCGACCGACTTCGCTGCTGCTGTAGTTGCAGCAGTTAAACAGGCCGATGCTGCTTCAGGTAGATCCGATTATGCTTTTGTCAACTCTCCCGACACGATTCTCCGAACAGAGAAGAGCAGGATAAGCATCCCTGATTGCGGGGCGGTGGATCTTCCATCTGCATTATTTTCTCAAGTGCCAGATTCAGGAAAAAACGATGACGCTACTTCTATCATCAACCGCTGGTATTCGATAGTGCTAAAGGATACCTCTCTCTATCCC
>JAEUSG010000706.1 GCA_016788315.1 Fibrobacterota bacterium
CAATGCTGAAGTTGCACTTGGTATGAGACTTACAGTTGACAAGTTTAAGGCATATGCTCTTGAACTTATCGACAAAGCAATTGCAGACGGTAAAGCAGGCGATCTTGCTGACCTCTATACAGCAATTAAGAATGCAGATCAGTCAACACTTGATAATATCGAACTTCAGAAGGAGAGAGTAGACCAGCTTAAAGCAAAACTTGCTTCAAAGAGCGATGCTTTCTCAAAAGATCTTCTCTCTGTTGCTGATTATCTTGTTAAGAAGTCTGTATGGGCAGTCGGCGGTGACGGCTGGGCATACGATATCGGTTACGGCGGTCTTGACCACGTTCTTGCTTCCGGCAGAAACATCAAGATCCTCGTTCTTGACACTGAAGTATACTCAAATACAGGCGGTCAGGCTTCAAAGTCTACTCCTCTTGGTGCAGTTGCTAAGTTTGCCGACGGCGGTAAACCAATGGCAAAGAAGGATCTTGGCTTGATTTCCATGACATACGGCAATATTTATGTTGCTAAAGTTGCAATCGGTGCCAATATCAATCAGGTTGTTAAGGCTTTTGCAGAAGCTGAAGCTTATGACGGACCTGCAATCATTATTGCATATAGCCATTGCATAGCTCACGGAATCAAGATGAGCGAGGGTCTCGGCGAGCAGAAGCGCGCTGTTGAATCGGGTCACTCTGTATTGTATCGTTACAATCCAGACCTTCCGAAAGAGGGAAAGAATCCGCTACAGCTTGATAGTCAGGCACCAACGATTTCAATTGCTGAGTTTGAACAAAACGAAACACGCTTCAAGTCCCTTTACAAGAGTCGTCCTGAAGCTGCAAAGGCGTTTGCTGAGCAGGCACAGAAAGATGCAAATCTTCGCTGGTCCTACTATAAAGCGCTTTCGGAAATTGATTATAGCAAGAAAGCTTAATTATATTAAGCACGAATTAATCGGGATGTAGCGCAGTCCGGCTAGCGTACCTGAATGGGGTTCAGGTGGTCGTGAGTTCGAATCTCACCATCCCGATTTTTATAAAAGCCTTCAGAGAAATCTGAGGGCTTTTTTATTTGATGGTCTATTCATCAGTTTTATTGTTACATGCCACAACATTGCTTTTTGAACTGAAAGGGGGTATCTTTATACTATGAAGCCTAAAGTTTATGTAGAAACGACCGTTATTAGCTATTATACTGCAAAACCAAGCAATGACATATTTTTACTTGCTCGCCAAAGAGTCACCGAACAATGGTGGTCTCATGCAGTTCAAAATTTGAGCCTTTTCATTTCTGAAGCTGTAATCGAAGAAGCTAGGGAAGGCGATAAAGTAGCAGCCGCAAAAAGACTCGAACATCTTAACAAGATGCCTTCATTAGAAATCAATGAAGATACGACCAAAATATACCAAATATATATTAAAGAACTGCCCATTCCACCTAAAGCTCATCGAGATGCTCTGCACATTGCTGTAGCTTCGATACACGGAATGGATTACATTGTTTCGTGGAACTGCAAGCACATTGCGAATGGTTTCATCATTAAGAAAATAATGGAAATAAACACTCGTCTTGGAATACCAGTTCCAGTTATTGTAACGCCAGATGAATTATTGGAGGAATCAAAATGATAAACGATGCCATTGTTGATGAAGTTCGAGCAGCAGCTAACAAAATTATGGCCAAGACAGATTATGACCCTATGAAATATGTTCGTCAACTACAGAGGAATCAGAAGAAATCAAAAAATAAATTGGTAAATTTCTGCACAAAACAGACATCAAAAAATATTGCCAGATTTGCGGTATCGTAGAATGAAATTTGAGTTGATGCGGATTTACGGCTAGCGTACCTGAATGGGGTGCAGATGGTCGTGAGTTCGAATCTCACTAACCAGATTTTTAAAAAGCCTTCAGAGAAATCTGAGGGCTTTTTTATTTGTGTATTTCATATTGTTTTCTGGTGAGTCCAGGCAAGCGCATAGGTATGCAGCGCAGCATAGTTCTGAAATCAATTATATTTTTAAAAGAAAAGAGAGATTAAATATGACTGATTTAGAGTTCAATTCATTGGTTGATAAGCATGGCAAAAAAGTCTATAATTTGGCATTCAGAATAACAGGCAGCAGAGAGGACGCGGAGGACATTGCGCAGGAAACCTTTCTTCAAATTTTTAATTGTTATGATAAATTCAGAAGAGAGAGCGATATCTTTACTTGGATTTATAAGATTACATTCAATTGTGCTTTGAAATATAAAAGCAAGTTAACAAAGGAATATGTAGAATCACTTGATGAGAAAATTGAACTGTTAAAAGATGATATCCCCGAAGAAGTCAGGAGTTGGTATTCAACTCCTGAACAGGATGCCTACATTGGTGAATTATTAAAAGAGATAAGGCATGGCTGCATGCATTTTCTATCCTTCATACTTCCTGAAAACCAAAGGATAGTATATGTGATGAGGAATGTATTAGACTTTTCGCATAAAGAGATTTCCGACATTATAGGGCTTGATGAAAACGTCATCAAGGTACGGTTAAATAGAGCCAGAAATTCACTTTTACAATATTTCAGTAAAAGATGCCAGTGGATTACCAAAGACAGTACCTGCTCATGCAAATCCAGAATAGGTTTCGCGCTGGCATACGACCCAGAAATATTAAAAAGAGTAAAAGCACACGCTCATGATGTTGGAATCGTAAGCAGCAGAGAACTTGAAAGTACATATAGCGCCAATATCGATGAACTTTATCAAAAATTTCCTGAGTTAGAATACTGGGGAAGCAACTCAATAAAAAAATCTTAAAATAACCTGTAACCTTTTTCATGTTTGCGACTCTAACTATTGTAGAGAACAAACAAAAAGGAGGGTTTATGAGCAGTTTTTTTTCAGTTGACCATGATTTATGTATTTCATGTGGCAAATGCATAAAAGAATGTGGTGGTCATGTTAAAATTCAGAATAGTATTCATGTGGAGCCTGGTAATTCTGAATGCAGTGGATGTCTTCATTGCTATACAGTGTGTCCTAAAGGGGCAATAAAGCTTAATAATCCTTTAAAAGCTCCGGATTTAGACTTTTCTGTTATTGGTGACATTCGTGAAAAGTCTTTATCAAGCTTTCTTGCGTTTCGAAGGAGTATTAGATCTTATCGAGCAAAACTGGTAGAAGACGAAATCATAAAACTTCTTATAGACAGATCTAGATATATACCTTCGGGAGGCAATTCGCATTCGTACGAATTCACTATACTCAAAAGTGATGCTGTGAAATCTCAAATAAGAGAGGAGCTTAAACGAATTTATAAGTTCAGAGAGCGTCTCTTGAATAATCCATTATTGCGCACAATTGCAAAGCCTTTTGTTAACAGCCAGATGAAGGAGTTTCTAAAAAGCGATATCTATCGCGCAAGGATGAAAGAGCTTGTAGCCAGAATTTATGAGGGTGATGATCCATTTTTCCATAATTCTCCAGCAGTGATAATTATCCATTCCAAGGAACTGATTCCAACACCCAAAGAGGACGCAATATTAGCCGGTTACAATATTTGTATGATTGCACAGACTCTTGGTTTAGGAGCATGTTTTGTCACGCTTGCTCAAAATGCTTTTAATGGTAGCAGGCGTTGCAAAGAAATCCTTAAAATACCGAGTCATTCCAACGTTTATGCAGTAGTGACTATTGGATACACCGACGTTGTCCACAAGCGTATCGCACCTAAACCTCTTAAAGCCATAAGCTGGGTATAAGAAACCATGCTAAAACTTAATAAAAATATAGCTGTCGGACTCTTTAGATTAATCAGAATCGATCTCTCGTTTTCGGCGGGGGCATGCGTTGTTCTTGGTGAATTGATTGCTCTTGGTTCTTTTC
>JAEUSG010000707.1 GCA_016788315.1 Fibrobacterota bacterium
CCGCCGACCAAACACATATAGGTGTTTTTTTTCTGCAAGTTAACATCAATATCGGCATCCATAGGTTCAGATAGTAAAACGATATATGTTCCACCATCGTCCAATTGATAGCTTTCAAAACTTCTTATCTTGTCGACGAGGAGAAGTTTTTTACCAATAACGCTATCCCCTTTTATGACATTTTGAACTTGAATTTCCCAGCAAATATTGAAATGGTGTTTCTTTAGCACTTCCGGGACAGAAGGACTCTTGCCCTTAGTTACTTTAACTTCAGCAACTAAATCAGCTTCTATATAGTTTGCGTTAAATGGAGGCTGCATTATTGTGTGTATTGGAAATAAAGAACCAAAGAGAACTACTACTAACAGTACAGTTTGCTTTATCATCATTATTGCACCATTATTTCAACAATTAAGACATCGTTCTGTTCACTAAGGGACAAAAAACGTAACTAACGAATAAGCAGCAGCCGCAATGACTTTGTTCGCTTTATTGTATCTCTCTCCACAAAATATATACCAGATGGATAATTTTCAGCATTCCACTCGGCGAAACCATTTTTGGATATCAATACAGCACATTGTGTACCCCGCACATCTCTTATAATTAGCTTTTCTGCTGCATGCGAACCGGCACCTAAGCGAATTGTTACAACAGGATTAAATGGATTGGGATATGCATCCAAAATGTCTTCAGAAACATTCAAAGAGAGATCGTTTTCCGTCTCTGTCACAGGCAAACCTCCATCAAGCGCAACATCGTTGATATCTACACCCTGCTTTGTTATGGCAACGATATAATTCGGCTTGCCCTTAATAAAGAGATGGATACCATCATTACCGAAAACTCTAATGGTGTCAATTACAATATAGTTGCCTTTACCGGCATATTTAACAAGAGTATCATTTCCGAAACGGATATATGAAGTATCAGTATTAGATCCCCAGAGATTATCTCCAACGCTCATTTTTATAATATAATCAGCATCAAGACACTTAATTTTATACTCTGTTTCGGCAGCAGGTTGAACAAATGATTTCTGGAAAATGGTACCACTTCTATCTGCCCTGCAACCAATACCATTTGGATTGATCCAACCGATTCCACGAACGGAGTCGTATCGAGTTGAATATTCACCTCTCCAACCAATGGCAGGCGAAACAGTATCGCACTTAAAAAGTATTCTTGAAATAGAATTGAGGGATGGAGTAAAGCGTAATTGAATAGAATCTTTTATTTCGTTGACACTTGCAGAAAGAAAAAGTGTATCCGCTCTTCCACTTGTTCTTTTTACAGCGCCATTAACCATCTTAAAAAGTGTGGTATCACTTCCCCAAGTCACAGAGCTTGTGAGATTTCTAGAAAATGAAGCAGTTGACGAATGAAAATATCCTGTGACTGAAAAAACCATTCCATCATCGATTGGATCAACCAGGTTTCGGGGGAAAATCCGAATCGAGTCGAGAGTTGCATTATTGAACTTAACTTCAATTGTTGCTGTATCACGTGTATTAACATACTCAACAACAACACGTGCGACTCCGGGAGTCATAGCGGTTGAAGTGCCATCATAGCGAGTATCAAGTATTAAGCTGTTAAGCGACTTGTAACGACCGAAATAAGAGGTATCTCTTGAGCTGTCTGAATATGTGGTAGCAACACGTAATTTTATAGAAAGATATTGGCTCAAAGTATCAGGAGCTATGATCTCCGTTCTCACAGGCAGCGGAGATGGGTTTTGCCACGGCATACGAATATCGGCCAAGGAATCGGCCATAACTGCCTGCCACGCGATGCTCTGAAAATAACGAATCATGCTTGAGTCTGTTATACCGTACAATGCCGGCAAATTGCGTGGAGATTTACCGAAAAATGAGGTGAAAAAGGTAAGACCGGCGAGATATCCACCAGCTTTTGATGTATGAATCCAGTCAACATACATTGATATTTCGTTTGTTTCCTGCAGTACACTTCGAAAAGCCATGTTTACAGGAATTCCTGCTATGTTTTTTTGCCTGCAAAGCCTAAGACCTGACTCTGCTACATTATTGGTAATATTACCATTTATACTCCAGCATATATATGAAACGGGTATAGCACCTACTGCTCTTACCGAGTCAACCATTATAGAACCATAATTTACATAATTGTCTCTATTTGTCTGACTTTCATAAAAATCGCTCTGTAGAATTACATAATCCCAATCCCCGCTTCTAAGACGATTAAAAATTTCA
>JAEUSG010000737.1 GCA_016788315.1 Fibrobacterota bacterium
CTCTTTTGAAGCAAGTCCCATCATATATTCGCATGAATAACGGAAAAAGCGTCGGATAACCTCCTGTTTACTTGCCTCCTGAACAACGGCGTCATCCGTTATTGCAAAACCGGCACGATTGACACCCATATCGGTTGGTGATTTATAAAGGACGTCACCACCCATGATTTTCGTAAGAATTCTTTTCACAACCGGAAACACTTCTACATCTCTGTTATAATTGACAGAGGTTTCTCCGTATGTGTCGAGATGAAAAGGGTCGACCTGATTAAAATCGCCGATATCAGCTGTTGCTGCTTCATAGGCAATATTTACAGAATGCTTAAGAGGCAGATTCCAGATTGGAAAAGTTTCAAACTTTGCATAACCGGAATTAACACCGCGAACATGGTCGTGATAAACTTGTGAAAGACAGGTAGCCATTTTGCCTGAGCCCGGTCCGGGACCTGTCACAACAACAATCGGCTTGGATGTCTCAACATATGGATTTCTGCCGTAACCGGTTGGACTTGCGATAACATCAACATCTGCCGGATAACCCGGGATGGCACGATGAGCATATACACGGATATTACGTCTTTCGAGACGGTTCATAAAGAGACGGGCGGATGGTTGTTCATCGAAACGGGTTACAACAACCGCAGAAACATTAATTCCCCACCCCTTAAGATCGTCTATGAGTTTAAGGGCGTCGGCATCATAGGTGATGCCAAAATCGGCGCGCATCTTTTTCCGTTCAATATCGCCTGCGTGAATACAGACTAGGACTTCAACCTTATCGTGCATCCGCTGAAGAAGGCGCATCTTTACATTTGGATCATAGCCGGGAAGAATTCGGGCTGCATGATAATCCCATAAAAGCTTACCGCCGAATTCAAGATAGAGTTTGCTCTGAAAACCTGCCGCTCTTTCGATGATGAATCGGGATTGGTCGGCAAGATACTTTTCGTTATCAAAACCGGTTTTGCCCGTTTTCATCTTTTCTTACTCCCCAAAGCCGTTTTAACCATCTGCAGGAAAAAAGGGTCTGGTGTTTCAAGTTTACTTGTGAGTTCCGGATGAAACTGACAACCTACAAAATAGGGGTGATTTGGCAATTCCATAATCTGCATAATGCGTTTATCTGATGCACGACCGGAAAAAACAATTCCCTTTTCTTCTAGTCTTTCGATATAGTCCGGATTAACTTCAAAACGGTGTCTGAAACGGCGTCTGACACTGTCGCTGTTTAAAATTTTATGAGCCACAGTATTCTTTTTGATTATTACGTCATGACCGCCAAGACGCATTGTAGCACCTTTTTCAGTAACTGTTTTCTGCTCCGGCAGAATATCAATCACTGGATCGGCAACCTCTTTACCGTCGTCGCGGACTTCTGCAGTATTTGCTCCTGACAAACCGCACACAGAGCGCGCAAACTCAACCACAGCGAGCTGCATTCCGTAGCAGATACCCAGGAATGGAACCCCTTTTTCGCGGCAGTATCGTATGATGTCAATTTTACCCTCTATGCCGCGTGCACCGAATCCGCCGGGAACGATGACACCATCAACATCTTTAAGCAATTCAGCAGGTGAAATTGAGGTGCTTTCCATGTTGTCTGTGTCTACCCACTTTACCTTTACCTTTGCATCGAGCAGTGCACCGCAATGAGCGAGTGCTTCAACGACGCTGGCATATGAATCTTCAAGAGCTGTGTATTTTCCGCAGATTGCAATATTAACAGTCTGCTTCGGATTTTCAATATTAGCTTTGATTGTTTCGACCAATTCACGCCATCTTTTCAGTTCGGGCGGACTGTATATTCCAAGTTTCTTATGAAGAGTTGCTACAAGCCCTTCAAGTTCGTATGCAAGTGGCACTTCATAAACACATTTTACGTCGGGTCCAGAAATTACCGCTTCAGTCTCAACGTCGCAGAAGAGAGCAATCTTCTCTTTAATTTTCGGGGTGAGATATTCGGCACAGCGGGCAATTATAATATCAGGTTCAATACCAAGCTGATTCAGAGCTTTTACGCTCATTTGAGTCGGCTTAGTTTTGAGTTCGTTCACACCGCTCGGTATTGGAATATATGTGAGGTGAACATAAACAATGTCGTTCGGTCCCACTTCGCGGCGGAGCTGTCGGACAGCTTCTATATAGAATTGATTCTCGAGGTCGCCAACGGTACCGCCGATTTCTATAATCGCTAAATCGGCCTCTTCTCTTTCGACTATCCCCTTAATCCAGCTCTTGATCTCGTTAGTGACATGGGGGATGAACTGAACTGTACGGCCAAGATAATCTCCACGCCGTTCCTTTTCGAGGATGGACTTGAATATCTTGCCCATTGTAAGATTCCAGCCGAATTTGCAGTCGGTGCCGATAAAACGCTCATAATGGCCGAAATCCATATCGACTTCGCCGCCGTCGTCCAGCACAAAGACTTCACCGTGCTCAACAGGGTTCATGGTACCCGGGTCGGTATTAAGATATCCGTCGCATTTTATGGGGACAATTTTGAGATGACTTGAGAGGAGACGACCTATTGAAGCTGAAGCGATTCCTTTTCCGAGTCCAGAGAGAACGCCCCCTGTAATTACTATATACTTCGGGGCTGTCGAGGTCTTCTTTTTCATTGCCTCTTTATGTATTAAAAGTTCGACTAAAAGTACTTTTTAGAGAGGTCTAAAGGCAATGTAAATCAGCTAAAACTGTTAATAATCCTTAAATAAAAAAGTAGTGGGGGAAACCTGATACCCTGGAACGGGTACGGTACCACGACTTAGCTTCAAAATCCCCGAAGAGGGGACAAAAAGGAGGAAGTACTGATTCCAGGCAACTCCAGCCGCTTTTGTATGTAGATCCCACATCTTTTCCATACTTAAAGAGGTATCAGGATAGGCTGAATTGAGGCCGTTTTTCAAACCTTCATACCGCCAGCAGTTTTCCGGCGTATATTCAACCCGCATGTGATTAGTTGCTATGAGAGAAGGTCCTTCAACAGCAGGATCGCTCTTGCTGAAACGGGTCTTAACCCCTTTTCTGTTGCTCAACTCAATTACCACTGAGCTGTCTCCCGTAGACCTCGCAGAAACAGAATGAACTATAGCAGAGAAATATGGTACACTTTTGCTTAAAGCTGAAACAACATCGCTATTGTTCTGCTTTCCATCGCCATTGATATCTCTTTTCTCAATTGCTTCACGCATTGCCAACGAGATAATTCTATAGGGACCGATATTATCTATAGTATCCTGATACCCATAATTCAGAAAGGCTCCCATATTCTCTGTCATTATTGAGTGACAACCGACCATACCGGCCATAATTACACCGCACCACTTCTGCTCACTAGGCTCTGAAGGGTGGTGAACAACATAGAGAAGGTTATCCATAATTGCAGGATGCCTGTTCCAATCCCATGCACGGGTAATTACTGTTTCGCCTTTAAGCAATGAGTCGCCGGAAGTTGCAGAACCCCATGCCGATATACTTGAACAGCCGAACTTATGGTCGAACGCGAGAAGGAATTCTTCAACACAGGTAATCATAAGAATATCCATAGAATCAAGATCACGTCCAAGAATCTGATTACGGATGGGAACGCCGGCAGCTTTCATCCCCTTTAATATACCTGCTGCCTCATCTCTATATATCTGCTCTATAGTGAATTTATTTGCTATAAACGATTTTCTAGCTTCGTATAATGAATCTGCTCTTGAGGAATCTGAGTGATAAACAAAGAAGCTGCCAATTATAAGCTCATCAAATATCCGTTTAACTCCTGTGCCTTTGACATATCCATGAGCAAAACCGCGATTAGTGTGGGTGCCATGCAGCACCAATGTTCCTGCATCATATACCGATCGCGATGGATTGATTGAGTTATCATCAGAACAGGACTGCAAGACTACAAGAGAAAGCAGCAGAACAGCTTTCAGCCACCCTTTTTTCATGATAAAGCCCCCCTATGTTAGAATATAGGTTTCTTTATAATAAATCTCTATTAACGGATTCCGCAGCTTCACGCCCACCTGCAATTGCCCAGACAACAAGAGATGCTCCGCGGGCGCAGTCGCCGGCAGCATATACTTTTGGAACAGAGGTTTTGTAGTCGGATGAAACTCTAATATTACCACGTTCATTCAACTCTATTCCAAATTCTTTAATAAGCTGATCGTGTGCAGGATGAACAAAACCCATTGCCAGGAGAACAAGGTCTGCTTCAATAGTGAATTCCGAGCCGGCTACACGTACAGGTTTTCTGCCTCCCTTGCCGTCGCTCTGCCACTCCACCTTTACACAACGGACTTTCTTGACTTTTCCACCTTCACCTTCAAAAGCCAGCGTTTCAACATCCCATATTCTTCCGCAGCCTTCATCGTGAGAGGTTGACGTCTTAAAAATAGATGGCCATGTCGGCCAGGGATTTGTCTCTACACGGTCTGCAGGCGGTTTGGAGAGGATTTCAATCTGGGTAATATTTGCAGCTCCCTGTCTGCGCGCTGTTCCTATGCAGTCGGAACCAGTGTCTCCGCCGCCGATAACGAGAACGTTTTTATCTTTAGCATCAACATTGACATATGAAATCATTTCACCGCTGACACGCTGATTCTGAGCAGAAAGATATTCGAGTGCAAAATAGACGCCATCAAGATCTCTTCCTGGAACTTCTAGATTGCGCGGAACGCGGGAACCGGTTGCAAGAACAACTGACTGATAATTTCTTAAGAGATATTTAGCAGAAAGATCGCGTCCGGCTGAAACTCCCGTTTCAAAGCTTACACCCTCTTCAAGCAGCTGATTTAATCTCCTGTCAATTATGCTTTTGTCCAGTTTGAAATCAGGAATACCGTAGCGGAGGAGACCGCCAGCCTTCTCGGCACTTTCTATCACAGTAACATCGTGACCATTTCTTGCAAGCTGCTGAGCTGCAGCCAAACCTGCCGGACCTGAACCTATAACAGCAACCCTTTTACCGGATCTTCTGAAAGAGGGCTGAGGAACTATCCACCCTTCCTTAAAACCTTTCTCAACAAGATGGAGTTCCAGTAGACGTATTGTAACCTGCGACTTATTTACAGCGAGAGTACAGGCCTCTTCGCAAAGGGCGGGACAGAGTCTTCCGGTGAATTCAGGGAAATTATTCGTAACATGAAGCAGTTCGACCGCTTTTTTCCATCTCTTATGATATAGAAGATCGTTGAAGTCGGGAATTCTGTTTTTTACAGGGCATCCGTATGAATGACAAAAAGGTATTCCGCAATCCATGCAGCGGGAAGCCTGCGTCTCTATGCGCAGATCCTCCATCAGCTGTTCAATCTCTTTATAATCTGAGATTCGCTCTGTAACTGCACGTTTCGGCGAAACCTCTCTCTTCTGTTCTATAAATCCTGTCGGCTTACCCACGGAAGACCTCCTCTGTGGAAGAAAGTGTCTCGTCATCTCTGTGGAAGGAAGATCTCATTCTTTCAAGCGCCTTTCTGTAATCAATAGGTATAACTTTGACAAAGAGAGGAAGATGGGATTCCCAATCCTCCAGAATAAATGAAGCCCTTCTGCTTCCTGTATGCTTAAGATGCGTTTCGATAAGATTTTTAAGAACCTTTTTGTCCTCTTCTGTCCAAACTGTCTCAAGGTCAACCATATCAAGATTGCATCTGGTATCAAAAAGCTGAGAAGCATCATAAACATAGGCTATTCCGCCGCTCATACCAGCAGCGAAGTTGACTCCTGTGGCACCAAGAACAACAACTGTTCCGCCTGTCATGTATTCACATCCGTGATCGCCGACTCCTTCGACTACTGCAGTTACACCGCTGTTGCGGACAGCAAAACGTTCGCCTGCAATACCGGAGAGATAGACCTGTCCTCCTGTCGCTCCGTAAAGAGCTGTGTTTCCGGCAATAACATTCTCAAACGAGAGGAAGTTAGAGCCCGCTGGTGGCTTGATTATTATCCGTCCGCCCGACATACCTTTGCCAAGATAGTCATTGGTATCGCCCTCAATATTTATTTCAATTCCTGGAGCCAGGAAAGCACCAAGACTCTGACCGGCTGAACCTTTGAAGTTAAGCTTAATAGTACCTTCAGGCAGACCATTGCGCCCTAACCGGCGGACAACCTCACCGGAGAGCATAGCTCCGACAGTGCGGTTGACATTTCTAATAGCTTTTTCTATAACAACAGGCTTACCATCCTTTAATGCAGCATCAGCTGCCTTGATGAGCTCGTTATCAAGACTCTTGTGGAGTTCATGATCCTGTTTGCCGGTATTGCAGAGAGGGACTTCACCAGGTGCAACAGGCTGATGCAGCAGCTTTCTTAAATCAACACCTTTTGCTTTAAAGTGGTCAACTTTATCGTCCATCATCAGGAATTCTGTTCGGCCTACAAGTTCTTTAACCGTACGCACGCCCAAAGAGGCCATAATCTCCCTAAGATCCTGCGCGATAAACTGCATGAAGTTTACAAGATGTTCCGGTTTGCCCTTGAATTTTTCTCGAAGAGCCGGATCCTGGGTTGCTACACCCATGGCGCATGTATTCAGGTGGCATTTACGTAAGAGCACGCAGCCCAGTGTTACGAGTGAAATTGTACCAAAGCCGAACTCTTCCGCTCCGAGCATTGCCGCAATTGCAATATCACGACCTGTACGAAGCTGACCATCTGTCTGAATACGGATTTTGTCGCGAAGTCTATTTATCACCAGCGTCTGGTGTGCCTCAGCAAGTCCAAGCTCCCATGGCAGCCCAGCATATTTGATTGATGTTAATGGTGATGCTCCCGTTCCGCCATCGCCGCCGGAAATTAGGACCATGTCTGCCTTAGCTTTAGCTACACCAGCAGCAATTGTTCCAACGCCCACTTCGGAAACAAGTTTTACTGAAACATCAGCCTTCGGATTGACACACTTCAAATCGTGGATAAGCTGTGCAATATCTTCGATAGAATAGATGTCGTGATGAGGCGGCGGAGAAATGAGGGTAACACCTGGAGTTGTGTAGCGCACTCTTCCGATTTCAGCGGAAACTTTGTGGCCGGGAAGCTGTCCTCCCTCGCCAGGCTTAGCACCCTGAGCCATCTTAATCTGCAGCTCATCTGCATTGACAAGATACTCTGTTGAAACACCGAAGCGGCCGCTTGCTACCTGTTTAACACGTGAGCACAGATTACGTCCGTTAACAGGTTTAAAACGTTCAGGCGCTTCACCGCCTTCGCCGGAATTGCTTTTAGCGCCGATTTTATTCATCGCTTCAGCGATAGTTTCGTGCGCCTCCTGCGAGAGCGAACCGAAAGACATGGCAGAGGAAACAAATCTTTTTACAATTTCAGAAACAGGTTCAACTTCATTGATATCTATAGGTTTACCATTCTTAAATTTCAGGAGACTTCTAAGAGTGACGTGCTCTTTGTCCTGATTATTAATCGATGCTGCATACTCTTTAAAAACCTTATAATCAGCGGTGCGGACAGACTGCTGCAGCTTGTAAATTGCTTCCGGAGTCCATAAATGTTTTTCGCCCCCTGCACGAACGTGATAGAGTCCATCAAATGCAAGCGCAGGTGAGATACCTTCCGGAAGTCTATACGCTCTCGCGTGGCGCATGTTAGCTTCAAGAGCAATACCTGAAAGGTCAATACCTTCAACCCTGGACTGAGTGCCGGTAAAATATTTGTCAACAACCTCTTTTTTGAATCCTACGATTTCAAAAATCTGTGCACCGGTATAACTGCGTAGAGTAGAAATACCCATTCTACTCATGGTCTTTAAGAGACCCTTTTTTATTGCAGTTATATAATTGTCAGTCGCTGTTTCAGCGGTTACAGGTCCGTCAAAGAAACCTGACTCAACCATATTTCTAAGAGTGGAGAATCCTATATGCGGACAAATTGCATTTGCGCCGTAACCAAGGAGAAGAGCGATATGCATGATTTCACGTGCTTCACCTGTTTCAACTATAAGACCTACAGAA
>JAEUSG010000745.1 GCA_016788315.1 Fibrobacterota bacterium
TTTGTGGATTTTGTTACACCTGAACAGGAAGTTAAAGGAGCAGCATTTGCGAGACAGTACTATGCTGAGATTGCAAAAACGTATGATGAAAATGTGCATATTACTTTTGAATTATACAATGAAAAAGAAGCTGATGTAAGAAATAGCATGATTGATTTGCTCAATCTAAAACCAGACCATAAAGTTTTGGAGGTTTCTGCAGGTACAGGTAAGGATTCTGAAATAATTGCATCCAGATTGGGGAAGGATGGCGGTTTGTGGTTGTTAGATCTTTCTCCACATATGATTGCATATAACATGGAAAAATTAGTTAATGTTACTGTGCCAACTGAACATATTGTTGCAAGTGCATGTTCTCTACCATTTGTAGATAAACATTTTGATGCGCTCTACTGTTTTGCTGGAGTAGGTCATTTTCCTGATTTGCCAAAAGCACTTAGAGAGATGGCACGAGTAGTAAAGAGTGGTGGAAAGATTGTGTTTTGTGAAAAACATGTGCCCGAATGGCTGAGAAATACGGAGTATGGGAAAATTTGCATTAATAATAATCCAATGTTTGCAGATGAGTTGCCGTTAAAACATATACCCGTTGAAGCAAGAAATTTATGTGTTCGTTGGATTAATGGTAATGTGCATTATGTTGTTGATTATACGGTTGGAGAAGGTGAACCAAAAGGCAATTTTGATATGGAAATTCCTGGACCACGGGGCGGTACCTTTAATACAAGGTATTATGGTAAGCTAGAGGGTGTCTCAAAAACAACTAAGGAACTAGCGGCTGCTGCTCAAAAGAAGATTGGAATTTCAATGTATGAATGGCTAGATGATTTGATAAAAAAAGAAGCTAATAAAATCTTAAACACATGAAGCGATAGATATGAAATGGATTAAAAAAGGGTTAGTGTTTTTTACAGATAGGCAAGCCGGTTGGATGAATTCACATGCACAATGTCCAACGGCTATTGTGCTTAAAGATAGAATCAGAATTTACTTTTCGGCAAGATTACCTAATCAACAAAGTTTGCCGACTTTCATAGATGTTGAAATTGATAATCCATTACGTATCATGAACATAAATAAAATACCTATTCTAGAAATGGGACGCAAAGGCACGTTTGATGAGAATGGGATCATACCGAGCTATATTGTTCGAAAAGATAATAAAGTTTATTTGTATTATGCTGGTTGGAGTCAATGTAAAAATGTTCCGTATAAGAATTTTACTGGGTTAGCCATAAGTTCTGATGAAGGGGAAACCTTTGAAAAATATTCTGAAGCTCCAGTGTTCACTATGAATGAGCACAACCCATTGTCTGCTACTGGTCCTTGCATAGTTCAAATAGAAAATAAATATCGAGCATTATATTCTACAGGTGTCGATTGGGTTCAGGTTGAAGATAAGCTAGAACACACCTATTTATTAACGGATGCTTGTTCGGAAGATGGCGTGTTTTGGAAAACCAGTGGGAAGATTGTTGTGAATCCCGTTTTTGAAAACGAAGCAGATTGTAAGCCTGCTGTATTTAAACATGGCGGTTTATATCATTTGTGGT
>JAEUSG010000766.1 GCA_016788315.1 Fibrobacterota bacterium
AGAATTGACATTGAAGGACTAAGCGGCGGTAGAAAAGTCAAGATAACTAGTGAGCCTGCAGTTAATGGTCAAAAGCCAATTGTTCTTGAAGGTATAAATCTTAATCTGGGAGTACTGCACATATCTACGCCCGACGGACACATAACAGCCTCTGCTCCGGGACTCATGCAGCCGAAAGAAACTGCCGAATTTGAAATAACTGGCAAAAACGGCCAGAGGACATTCACTGTTGAAGGGCCGTCAAAATTCATTTTACTGAAAGGTGAAATACGACCTAGAAATGGCAAATTCACTTTCCCAATGCTTATTCACGGAAACGGAGAATATCCATTCGACATCAATCTTGACCTTACTGTCAAGCCAGGACAAAATTTCAAATACTACTATTACCAGAATGCTGTTACACCCTGGATAGATAAAGCATTCAAAAACAAAAAAGTGACAAAAATAGGCAAGAAGATTTCAGATTTTTTTCAATACCCTTTAACTGAGCTTGAAGTAGACAAACAATCTGTGCTTAATATTACCGGTTCCCCAACAAAAGGTACTGTCAGACTTAAGGGCCGAGTAACCTCTTATAAAGGTTATGTCCATTATGCCGGAAACGATTTTAAGAATGATATCGAAGTAGAACTGGATTTCGACGGATCTGCCGATCCTCGACCAATCATTTCGGCCAGCGCAAAAACGATAATCCGACCTGAGAACCAAAATGAGGTGCCTCGCGAAATTTCCATTCGACTTTATGTTAAAGACCCCAGGACCGGTGTTGAGTTAGCTAAGGGTCGGTTTAATGATATCAGACTTGTTCCATCAGCAACAGACCCTTTTCTTGATCCGGAAGGCGGAGAAGGAACAACATTTCAGCAGCTTATTGGTTCAAACTCAAACAAAGGAGACATACAGGGCAATATCGGCCGTTTTGCCATGTCTGAAGGCAGGGCAATGTTTGAAAAGATGTTTATGCAGCGCCTTTTCACCCAATACGTTGAAAGAACAGTACTTGGCTTTGGGCGCGAGTATATTAACCCCATTCTTGGCATCAACGTAACCCCCGATGTCTTCAGAATCGAAATTGAATCGAATAATACAATTAATTATATTGACATGCCTATCTGGAACTGGCAGGACTTCCGAAGGGATCTTCTGGAAAAAACAGAATTTATTACGGGAAAGTATTTCTTTAATGGCTCACTTTTCCTAAATTATTCCAGTCAGTTAGATTTAGCAGCAACGCCAGATAAGCTGGAGATTGAGAAACTGCATCATAGACTCGGACTTGAAGTAACGCCATGGCGCTATCTTTACTTCAACATGGACTATGATATCAGCGAAATCTCTGATGCAGCAACAGGACGATTTGATCCGACGGCATTCCGTTCGAACTTACGTCTAAGACTGCCAATCAAGAAAATCCAACAGATTTTCGAAAAAGAAGAAAGGACAGTTCCATAGTGCAGATTATAAAACTCAGTCCAGCAAAGGTTTTCATTTCTCTGATTATTCTTACAGCGTCACTCTCAGCGCAATCTGACGACGCTTCAGAAAAGAGCGCCTCAAGCAAACCTCTCTACATAAAGAAGGTAAATGTTTCAAACACTGTAAATGCCAATCCTGGCCTGATAATAAACAATTCAGCTCTGAAACAGGGAGAACAGTTCTCCCCTAAGGATGTTCACGAAACAATTAAGGCGCTGTACGCACTAGGTCTATTTTCCGACATATCTGTCGAGGCATCTGATATTGTCAACGACTCACTTGAAATTACGATAAATGTTACAGAAAACCCGATCATTCACAAAATTGAATTCTCAGGCAACAATAAAATCGACAAAAAAGAGCTTGAAGACAAATCTGCACTCGTTCCAGGTTCATGGATGACAGCTGCCGCACTAAATGCTGCTAAGAATTCTATTCTTACATTCTATAAAGAAAAGGGCTATCTCCTCGCTGAAGTAGAAGCAAACACCTTCGCATCAAAGGAGGACGGCAGAACTGTCGTTGAATTTACAATCAAGGAAGGGAAAAAAGTCGCAATCGGTTCTATAGTATTTGAAGGCGCAACCACCATCACTGAAAAGAAGCTCAAAGCAGTTATGCAGGACACAAAAGAGGACCGGTGGTGGAGAAGCGGTGATTTTGACGAGAACAAATTCTCGAAGGATCTTGAACTTATCCAGACCTTTTATCAATCTGAAGGTTTTCTTGACGCAAGAATCAACTCGCACGAGATCACCTATTCTGACGACAAACGAAAGCTTAACATAAAGATTTCTGTTACAGAAAACTCACGGTATTATTTCGGCAAGGTGCTCTTTGCAGGTAACGAACTTTTCAACGATACAATTCTGACAAATACATTCGGCATGAAGCCAGGTTCAATACTTAACAAACAGCAGTTTGATCTTTCCAAATACAATATCGAATCTCTATACCGCGAAGAAGGCTACCTATATGTAAATCTTCAGGAAGAGAAGGCGTATCGGGGTGACACGATTGACTTTACATTCAGAATAAAAGAAGGTCTTCCTGCTTATGTAAACAAAATCATTATTACAGGCAATACTAAAACTTGGGACAAAGTCATCCGCCGCGAAGTTCTTTTAAGACCGGGAGAAATTTACAGACAGTCACATCTGTTTGTGTCACAGCGAAACATGATTCAGACCAACTACTTTGATCAGGCTACACCGGATATTCAGCAGAACACCGATAGAAATGTCGACATTGTTTTTAACGTTCAGGAAAAAGAGAGCGGCACAGGCCAGGTATCTGCCGGTGCAGGCTATTCCCAGCGTGACGGACTTGTGTTTACCGCCGGTCTTACAATGCCCAATTTTGCCCTGACCCGTCCTTTTGTTGAAGGCGCCGGACAGGCCGTTAACCTGACAGCAGAGTATGGCAAGTACTCCAAAAAGATCGACATTGGCATAACCGAACCATGGTTCATGGATACTCCTACCCTTCTTGGCTTCCGTGGTTATTATTGGTGGCGAGATTACAGTCAATACAGCACCACAAGCGAGGACGTTGAGGAAAGACGAAAAGGACTTGAACTCAGAACCGGGCGTCGATTAAAGTGGCCAGACATATATTTTAATTTTTATGCAAATTACAATTTAAGTTATCGGGAATATCTATACGGTAATGCATTATCCTATGACGTTGACACTGTAGTTCAGGGTATAAACATTAAAAGTAATGGATA
>JAEUSG010000787.1 GCA_016788315.1 Fibrobacterota bacterium
TGTTCGTGTTAGCGTTCGCATTATCGACGTAGAAACAGGGATAATACGTTGGGGGAAGGAGATCAAGGTTAGACATCCTGGAGCATGGGGTAGATACCAGGCATATTATGATTATGTAAATACTGATGAATTTGTTGCAGACATGATCTCAATTGCCGCAAAAGAAATAGCCGAGAATTTTTATGTGCATGAAAAAAAGATCTAATAGCAAGGAGAAAAGTACTGTGGAAAACAATTCTTATTCATCCTTTACGCTTGATGACATGTTTGGATACAATGGCATAATACCTTTCAACAGGTTTTGCCGAAGCATTACTGTTGTGTGTCCTTATTGTAAAACTAGTGCATTCGTTGCAAATTTTGGCCCTTTGCATGCACTTATGATAGCTACATGCAAAGATAAAACATGCAATTCTATTTTTCTCCCTTTTGCAGGAAAACTAGTAAGACTGAATAAGGAGATATTAGAATCTGACAATGCGGAAAACATAAGTTTCCACCTAACATTGAGTGTCTTTAGATCAATATTCCCTTCGTTATACTTCTGGGTCAAAAAAACAAATATGCCGGAAGAAAATCGGATCCCATTTTTTAAGAGGTGTAATGAAATAATTAAAGAGGCTGTTGGCAATCGTCAAACAGATGAGGAATACTGGAAAGCACTTCTGAATGAAATTAAGAATGCAAAAGGTGTTGACAAATTAATACTGATAGAATTTATGTGTGATATTGAAAAACAGTATCCAGGATTGCCTGCTGCAAAGGAAGTAAAAATAATACCCAAGTATGAGAATAGTGCACCTGTTAAAGAAGAAGATACGTTATCCAGACATCAAATAAATGATCTAATCATAGATATAGAAAATTCAAATACTATTGAAGAATTTTTACGCAGAATAGAAGGAAAGTGAGGAGACAATGGAAGAACCAATAAACTGGCAAATAATTGCAAAGCGTAAAGATCGACTTATGCAATATTTCAGCCAAATGATTAATTCTTGTCCAATTGGACTTGTAACCTGCTATCAAGATGGATACTTTTTGAAAGTTAATCCTGCTGCGGAAAAAATTTTGGGAAAAGGCCAGCATCAATTAATAGGCGAAAATATAGCGGAAAGTATAAAACTTCAAGAGGATTGGCATAAAGTAATTGTTACTGGTGATCCGCATTTGTTTAAAGATTGCCTTAATGGGTTTGATCTTCTAATTAATGTCATGAATGATGCTGGACGCATCAGAGAATTCATTATTGTATTTCTCCCTAAATAGTAAGGATGAAATATGCATTGCAATAAATGCCGTCACTTCAATTTTATTGGTAAGGATAGCAAAGGAATTTGGGGCTCATGCCGTTATGCAAATAGCATTATTGACGGTAGAAAAAAAGGATGTTTTAGAGCTAGAAGCGAAATTGAATTCAAAGTAATAATAAAACATTTAAGCTCAATATGTTTTACCTTTGCTCTTATCGCCCTTAATGCAATTAAAGTAATACTTATTACACGCGGAAGAACTTGCAGAAGCTGCAGATATTTTGTTTCAACCAATGATACAGTATGTTTCTGCGGACGAAAAGCGAACACACATACATATCACAAGAAGGCAGCATGTAATATGTGGTTAGTGGCTATAGAACAGGAAGAATTTGACATAATACAAAGGAGTATGTAATGGACATAAATACCCTAATTCCAAAAGAGACAGACTTTACAATTCCTAAAGGACGTGAAAGAGAATTTGAAATCCTTTCCAATTCAATACTTTCAGGTGAAAACATATTGCTCCGCGGTGAACCTGGATGCGGAAAGTCAGCCTATGTGCTCCATTTGGCTGCCAAACACAAAGTCCCGGTCATACAAATACAGGGTGATGGCGACATGGGAGTTGTGGATATTGTAGGTGGCTTTCAATACAGTTCACTTAAAAATGGAACATATTGGATTGACGGAGCGCTTTCATTTGCACTCAGAAATGGTTGCTGGGTTCTTTTTGATGAAATTAATATGACTCTGCCTGAGGTGCTTGCAAGGCTTCATTCCGTCCTTGATCACAGACGTCATCTGGATCTTAAGGAAACCGGAGAATCGATAATTCGTTCATCCGGAACAGCCTTTATTGGAACAATGAACCCAGATGATTTTGGGGTTCATTCAGGAACAAAACCGCTCTCTCCTGCCCTTTTCAGCAGATTTGATATAATTATGGACTTTGATTACCTCTCTGGAAACGAAGAGGTAAAACTGCTTATGAAAACTTCTGACATAAGCCTAAAAGATGCACAAACAATGGTTTCGATAGCTGAAAAAAGCCGTGAAGCACGCAAAAATTTGGAAATGTCACTTTCTATTGACACACGTATGTTAATCGCCTGGTCAAAAAAGGCTGTTCAGTATGGTCTCAAAGATAGTGCCAGAGCAGTCCTCGTATCACGCTTTTCTGATGCAGATAAAGCAGCCCTAAGAGGAATTCTTGTAGGTTTTGGACTGATTGATCTTGTAAAGAAAGGTTCACAGAAATAACTTTGCAGGAGTAAATATGAATGCAGATTACGACAAAAAACTGCACATGCTTCAATCAAGTGCAAGAATTCT
>JAEUSG010000799.1 GCA_016788315.1 Fibrobacterota bacterium
TTCATTTTTTTCAGAATAGAATCTGAAATGTGCTGCAGCGGCATGTCAATATAAGGAAGAAGGTTCGGCAGATCGGCCATTGCAGAAATAAGATCGTCCGTTACCCCAAGAGGGTGGCAGTACATAAGTCTTATCCACTCAAATGAGTCTTTTAATGATGAGATCTTCCGTAGTAAGCCTGGCAGCCCTTTACGCCCGCCATATGCGGTTGTGTCCTGAGCCACAATCAGCAGCTCTTTAACACCTGATTTACGAAGCTCTTTTGCCTCTTTTAAAATGTCGGTTTCCGGTCGGTCAATATAGTTGCCTCGAATTATTGGAATGGCGCAATATGTACATTTATTACTGCATCCTTCTCCGGTTTTTATTGGAGCATAATGGCTTGGACCGGATATTAAACGTACTCCCGAACATTTACCTGACTTTTTGTTCGGAGGGAATCTCTTTTTTATTGAATCGACAGTAGTGTCGGTATCGCAAAGACCTAGAATAAGGGCAGCCTCTTTCAGATCACTTTTTAAAGCTGTGGAATATCTTTCGGCAAGGCAGCCTGCTACTGCTACTTTTTTTGTTTTTGCATACTCTAAGACGGTATCTATTGATTCCTCTTTGGCACTGTTAATAAAACCGCATGTATTTACAATAATGAGGTCTGCAGATTCTGTAGAGTCTGAAAATGTGTAGCCGCATACTGCAAGTCGAGCAGCAAGCTTTTCACCGTCAACACGGTTTTTATCACAGCCAAGCTGGTGGATGAATACTTTCAAGTTTTCCTGCTGTTTTTCTCTGCTGCCCGCTTTTTATCAGCAATGATCTTCTTCAGAATTTCCTCCTGCTCATGGATGGCCTGTTTAGCTCCTGCAAGATCGCTTTCCTTGAGATGGGAGTCAATGTCAGCGGACAGGTTGTCTGCCTTAAAACGGTTTGCATCACCAGTACCGGATTCAAATAAATCAAGCTGCTGTTTCTGCTTTGCCATTATCTTTCTTCTTTTCTGAATCTTCGCTCTTCGCACCCATGATCTTTTCCAATACATCCGGAACAAGTTCGATGATCTTGGAAATTGGTGTTGACTTTTCGTTCATCGGCATGAGTTGAACGCGGCTACCTGTAACTACAATAAAAGCAATTGGTGTGACAGAGAGTCCGCCGCCAACTCCTTCTGAATCACGGCCGCCCGGTTTCGCGCTTCCGCCGGCTATGCCGATCTTAATCTGAGAAACAGGTATGATTACCGATTCCGCAGTTTTGATCTCTTTACCGATTACAGTTTCGGTTCTGGAAATCTGACGCAGTTCTTCAAGTAGTGTTTTTAAAGTCGTTTCAAGTGCCATTTGCAGCTCCTTTGCAGATTAACAGCTCTTTTTTGGAATAATCTGTCATCCATTAGGGTCTAACAGGTTCTGTTGAGTAAAATAACTTTGTTGCTATAGACTATGAAACATTATACAATACGGTCATATAATTTCTCAAAACCGTTTGAAATACGGCCAATAGCCTTAATGTGTTGCAACCTTTTGATGTCAGCTCATGTTGAAAAGAAGATTTTTATACATGCATTTTGTCTAATGCCTGATCATCTGCACCTGTGTCTCGAAGGAGCCATTGAGGACGAAGGGTTTCTTAGACGGTGGAAATCGTTTACAACACATGAGTCCTGGAATCTAGGCTGGCAAGGGAAGTTATGGCAGGAGAGATCCTTCTCAAAGACAGCATTCACTACCATCTCTGAGATAAGGATTGTTGAATACGTTCTTCGCAATCCTGAAGCGGCTGGCTTGGTGTCGAGATGGAAGGATTGGCCATATTGGGCAGAACCCAGGTTTGGAAAGAAGGGGTGGGATACCTGATGATCGACGCCAGGAACGAAATATGTTATGGCAAGGCCGACGGCACGGTTCCTTGTCGAGTTGGATGTTTAGGTTTGTTACCGACGGCGCGGAGGCCGTCGGATGGGAATATTCGGTTTGGTTGTGGTAGGGGGTGTGGATGGCGATTTGC
>JAEUSG010000047.1 GCA_016788315.1 Fibrobacterota bacterium
GAACAGGGTTGTCAATGGTCGCTTTTTGCAGGACGAACGATTAGACGCAAGAATGTACTCGAAGCGCTTCTTGTCCAGCAATGCGCAGAAAATCCGCTTCCGCTGCTTGTCACCCTCCCGTCCGACTCACCTGATGACAAACCTTATGAGGAGCAGCTATTCAGATTAATGAGAAAGCTTAAAGCAGGTGTAGCCGGCTTTGGTCCTGAACTTGTGGGAACAGCCTTTCAGCTTACAGATCTTGCGCAGGTATCCGCGCTTATTCAATCAGCTTCTGTTATGGAAGGCTTTGGAATGCCCTATCTTGAGTTTCCTTCCATGGGACGCCCGCTCCTTGCCCGCAGAATATGTACGATGCGCGACTTTGAATACGCTTCGCATGCAATTCCCCATCACTATTACGATTCTTTCCGTGTTCCGCTTGGAAAATCTGCCCGTGAGCAGCAGAAAGGGCGCTACCTTGAAAAGGTCCGTCTGCTTGGTGACCGTTTCGGAATCAGGGGTTGGCGTCGTGAATCGCTTATTACATTCTATGAAACACATTTTAACGCTGAAGCGGTTGACTTCTCATTTCTCTCTTTTTCACTGCAGACCCAGATCATCGATTCGCTGAGCAATGAATTACGCACAGAAATAAGAGCACTTAACAGTGATGCATATGCAGAATTAAGTGCAGCAGTAAACGATAATGCAAGACCTCTAAAAGAGTGTCGCGATGCCGTTGATGCCTCATTCGGCGGTGAAAGCTATGCCGACCATTTCAAACTACTGATATCAACATTTGTCAACGATAAAAAAAGTGACGTTCCTGAATTTGCACCTTACATCTTCGCACAGCGGCTGTTTGAATCCTATTTTGCACCAACCAATCTACGACTTCTGCTTGACTATAAGCCTTATTTAACAAATACACTTTAACAGTTAGTTTATTTTAACAGTAAAAGTCGGCTTAAGAGTATCGCTTTTCCATTTGTTTTTAGTTTACCTATATATAGACCTGCACTTCCACATTTACCACGGGAGTCCCTGCCATCCCATACAAGTGCCCCATTGCGAATACCTCGTGGTATTAAAAACTTTCTTATAAAAGTTCCATTTGCATTGTAGATTGAAAATTCAGCACCTGTAATTTCATTTAATTTAAAATGGATTGAAGTTACAGGATTAAAAGGGTTTGGTGCAATCGATATTGATGTCTTTACAAATTCTTCATTACAATTTTCCTGTCCCGTTGATTGAACCCGGACGATCCTTATGTTATCGATAAAAGCAGTATTGTCACCCGAACCATTGGTACCGGCAAACGTCAAAAAGTGTGTTGCTGTGACTGTATTGAAAATTGAAGTTGTACATTGAATAAAATCTCCGGTAACAGGAGCAAAAGTACCCAAGAGAAGTGTTGAATCCAGTCTGACATTAACAGTCTGCTGACCTCCAAGTGAAGTTCGTCTTGACGCATTGAAAATGATATAGTAAGAACCTGATTCAAATAAAACATTCTGTGAAATCTGACCTATACTTTGCAAAAATGCTGTTTGTACGCCATGGGGTGCCGTTGCTGACTGGAATGCGCTTCCATTTTTTTGTATTCCTGCCCCTCCGCTGAAAATCCACCCTGAACCCGTTGGAAGATATTGATAACCCGAAATGGCTGGTAATTCAAAACTTGCATTTACGAAAGTGTCTATAACTACGACGGGGATACTATCGACCAGTCCGAAGGAATCAATTGTTGCAATAATGAATGTTCGACCGTTTTGATTTGTTCCTGAGATATTTCCGGTACTGCTAATATTTATCAAATTTGTTGAACGCGACAGCCAATTGATTTTCAAATTAGGTATTAATGGAAGCTTGGTATTATCTGTGTGTACACCAAATAATTTTAGCTGTTTGGTTTCAATTGCGGACATTAATACTGAGTCAGGCGATATTTCG
>JAEUSG010000135.1 GCA_016788315.1 Fibrobacterota bacterium
TCAAATACACCCCGATCGTTCGAATTTAAAGAATGTGATCGAGCACTGCTTAACAAACTTTCTGAACTCTCACTTGCTGCATGGGAAGCATTTTCTCTGAATGGATACGCCCGGGTCGATTTCCGAGTATCAGAAAACGGTGAACCATTTATACTTGAAATCAATACGAACCCATGTATCTCACCCGACGCAGGATTCAACGCGGCCGCTCAAAAAGCTGGATATACTTTCGATATGCTTATTGACAACATAATAAAATGCGCATTATCATAAATGTTTGCAGGAGCAATTAAATGAACGACATAACATTAAGATCCGAAGTAAAACCTGAAGACTGCAGGATCGTTCGGGAAATTATTGAATCAACCGGATACTTCGGTTCACATGAAGTTGATGTTGCTGTCGAACTTGTCGAGGAGAATCTTAAAAAGGGCGAAGTGAAAAGCGGTTACTACTTCCTTTTTGCTGAGGAGAACGGTAAAACTATCGGATACACATGTTACGGCGAAATTGCCTGTACTATCGGCAGTTTTGATCTCTATTGGATTGCTGTATCAAACGATGTTCGGAGCAAAGGACTTGGAAGTCTTCTGCTTATTGAGACTGAGAAAAAGATACGAGAAATGAAGGGTCGTGCAATCTATATTGAAACCTCAAATAAAGAGTTATATCAATCAACAAGGGGCTTCTATCTGAAAAACGGATACTCTGAAGCTGCCGTTCTGGACCATTTCTACGCTGAGAATGATGGTAAAGTTATTTACCGGAAGTTTATTTAAAAAATCTTTCATTGTATCAATGGAATCGGACTAGCCCTTATTGATCATCGTTCTAACACCAGCGATAACCGCATCACTATCGGGATCATTCACAATAACAGCCTTGCCAATTTTCTCTATCGCAATAATATTTAGTTTCCCTGCCTCAGCTTTTTTATCAGCAAACATTGCTGAGTGAACCTTTGCAGTAGTGCTTTTTACAAGCGATGGCATACCACACTTTTTAAAATATTCAAACATTCTGGCAGCGTCATCCGCTGCGGTTATGCCAAGGTGAACACCAGCCACAACTGCGGCACGCATACCAAGCATAACGGCTTCGCCATGCGAGTATGTTTTGTACCCTGTAACTGTTTCAACAGCATGTCCGAAAGTATGACCAAAATTCAGGATAGCTCGTAAAGATTTTTCCGTTTCATCCTTCTCAACAACTCCAGCCTTAATAGCACAGTTCCTTGCCACAATTTCTGCCATTAAAGCAGGCTTGCGTTTCATAATATCATCGTGGCGGTTTTCAAGTTTCCGGAAAAGAGCGGCATCACGGATTAATCCATGCTTCACGACTTCAGCATAACCATTGAGAAATTCACGGTTTGTTAAAGTCTTTAGAAATGCAGGATCAATAAACACAGCTTTGGGCTGATGGAAGGCACCGATAATATTCTTGCCGAGAGGATGATTAACACCTGTCTTGCCGCCAACACTGGAATCAACCTGCGACAGAAGTGTGGTTGGTATCTGAATAAATGGAATTCCGCGCATAAAAAGAGCCGAAACAAAACCGCCTAAATCCCCGACAACTCCGCCGCCAAAGGCAACAAGAAGGGAGTGTCTGTCGAATTTATTCTTCATCATGTACGAGAGTACTTTCCCTGCCATTTCAAAGGTTTTACTCTTCTCCCCAGCAGGAATTGCAAATGGAATGCAGCCGGACGAGATAAGTTTTTTATACGTTACCGAATGAATTTTTGCAACGTTGGTATCCGTTAGGAGAAGTACTGGTCCCGCTTTTTTGAACTTTTTAATCTCACCAGGCAGTCTTTCTGCTATTCCCTCATCGACTGAAATTGTATAAGATCGGCTGCCAAGATTAACGCTTATTTTTTTCATAACTAAAAGATAACTCTTTTATTGCAATAACGCCCACCAACAATGAATTTTTTCATGCTTTATTATATGTTAAACTTTCGTATTAGGAGAATGCCATGGCCACTGCAGAAGAAAAAGCACAATTAACAGTAGGCGGTAAAACGTATGATCTGCCGATTGTAAATTCAACTGTCGGAGACAGAGGCATTGACATACGAAAACTGCGTGCGGAATCAGGTTTTATTACATATGACAGCGGATTCTCAAACACCGGTTCATCTTCCAGCGCTATAACCTTCATTGATGGCGAACAGGGCATCTTACGGTATCGCGGATATGACATTGATGACCTTGCCCAAAACTGTCTCTTTACAGAAGTTGCATACCTTCTGGTTCATGGCAAACTGCCTACAGAATCGGAGCTGAAGCAATTTAGCACTTACCTTACAGACCACTCAATGATACATGAGGACATGCATCATTTCTTCAACGGCATGCCTTCCAATTCTCATCCAATGGCAATTCTTTCTGCCATGATCACAACGCTATCAAGTTTCTATCCGCATAGTATGGACGAAGATGATAATTTTGACGAAACCGCTGCCCGCCTTATGTCAAAAATCAGGACGATTGCCGCCTTCTCCTACAAAAAATCACTTGGAGAACCTGTCGTATACCCGCGCCACGATCTTCCCTACGCAGCAAATTTTCTGAACATGATGTTCAACTCCCCTATTGAGCCATACGAACTTAAGCCGCTCTATATTGAAGCGATGAATAAACTTTTCATT
>JAEUSG010000161.1 GCA_016788315.1 Fibrobacterota bacterium
GTTCTGTAAAGGATCTTGGTAAGCCTGGTGTAAAACTTGTTCTGACACATTCGGTTTATTCAACGATGGGTTGGCTGTATCCGAAAATTGCAGAGAAAGCCGGGATATCCAAGGAGCTGATGGCGAACAAGGTATCAGAAACAAAGGGCGGCAGCGAAGCTGCGAATGCTGTTGTTATGAAAGCTGCGGATGCTGCGATAGTGTGGAATGCGGTAGCTGCATTACGTAAAGAAAATTTAGACATGATTCCTATTACAGGTGAATATCTGCCCGTTAGCGGAGTTGATGCAATATCATCGGCAACATTCGGAAAGATTGATTTAGGACATATCAAGGTGACGATGACATTGCTTAAAAATTCTCCTGACAAAAAGGCCGCAGAGGATTTTGCTGCCTTTGTTGCAAGTCCAGAAGGAGCAAAGATATGGGAGAAGAACAGCTTCGGTCCTGCTTATCCGGCACTGCCATATGTTAAGAATGGAAAGTCTGAATTGAATGGCTCTGTTTTTGTCTATTGTGCTGCTGGCATGAGAAGTCCAGTTGAAGTATTAGCCAAGTCTTATGAAAAAGATTATGGTGTTAAGGTTGAAATTACCTATGACGGTTCAAATAAGCTTCTTGGCCAGATCAAGCTTAGCAAAAAGGGTGATGTTTACATTGCGGGAGATGCTGAGTACATAGATATGGCTGCAAAAGAGAATCTTCTTGGCAAGAGCAGGGAGGATATCTGTTATTTCGAGCCTGTAATAATGGTTAGAAAGGGTAATCCAAAGGGAATTGCTACGCTTGCGGATCTGTTAAAGGCTGGTATAAAAATTGGTCAGGGCGATGAAAAGGTTGCAGCGGTTGGCCGACTTACTGTAGAGCTGCTGGATAAAAATGGTGTAAATAAAGAAGGTTGGAGAAAGAATGTAGTCCTTAGTACCCCAACCGTAAATGAACTTGGTTCTGCAGTAAAACTGGGGACAATAGATGCTGCGGTTGTCTGGCGTTCTATCGCCGATGACTATCCTGAAGAGGGTGATATAATATCCATTCCAAAGGATAAGAATATTATGCCTGTGGTTGAAGGTGCTTCACTCACATATTCAAAGAATGTAAAGGCTGCGGAAGCTTTTCTAAAGTATATGGTTTCGGAGCGGGGCCGTTTTGTAATGATGAATGACGGTTACGCAACGGACAAGCCTTGACATGTTCAGGTTTGTTACAATTGCATTTCTGGTACTGCTATGTCTTAGCATCGTTGTGCTGTTTGCTTCAGATATCGCCTATTTGAATGCCAAGGCGGTAAGTGATGTTATTGGTTCAGAAGACATCCGTTACGCTTTTGTATTAAGCCTTATTACATCACTTACTACAACTCTTATTGCAGTTGTTGTTTCCGTTCCTTCTGCCTATGCTTTAAGCAGATATCGTTTTCCCGGCAGAACTGCACTGGATGTAATAATTGATTTGCCGATAGTTATTCCAATTCTTGTAATTGGCGTGAGTATCCTTATTTTCTTCCGTTTAGGTTCCGATTTGGCAGAGTCTCAGAACGTAATCTTGCGTTCTTTCGGTCTTTTGACTGCGGCTGTTGCAGAGTTTTTTGTGTACCAGAAAGCGGGAATTGTCCTGGCGCAGTTTTACTGTGCAGTTTCATTCAGCGTACGGACAATCAAGGCGGCATTTGACAGCATTGATCCCAGAACTGAGCAGGTCGCTCTTACTCTTGGATGCAGCAAAGCGAAGGCCTTCTGGCGGGTAAGCTTACCGATGGCGCGTCACGGTATTGCGGCGGGTGCTGTATTGGCATGGGCCAGAGCTTTTGGAATTTTCGGTTCTATTGCTGTTGTTGCCGGTGCTGTACGTAGAAAAACAGAGGTTCTTCCTACGTCAATATTCCTAGAAATATCAATTGGCAGGATTGAGACAGCGCTTGCTGTGTCGATGCTTATGCTTACCGTTGCATTATTTATTCTGCTTTCTATGAGGTTTATTACAGGCGGAAATATTTTCGGACTTGGAGGCCGCCAGTGATAAGTACAAAAGGTGTAAAGTTAAAGGTTGGCCACTTTGCGATTGATGTTTCAGTCGATATTGAGAGCAGTGAATATTTCGTTCTGCTTGGAATGACAGGTTCCGGGAAAACTCTCTTTCTCGAATCACTTTGCGGATTGCGTGAGATTGAAAGCGGCAGCATACAGATAAATAATGTTGATGTAACAAAAATAGAACCGAAGGATAGACGGCTCGGATATGTACCTCAGGATGGAGCACTGTTTGAACACCTATCAGTGGCTGATAATATCGGCTTCTCGCTAAGCGTGCGAAATGTCTCAAAAAAAGAGATTAGGAAAAGAGTTGAGGAGATTGCCGGAATAATAGGTATCTCTCACTTGATTGATAGAAAAATAAAAGGTCTTTCCGGCGGTGAACGTCAGCGAGTTGCGCTGTCAAGGGCGCTGGCATCTAATCCATCCGTTCTTATTATGGATGAACCGGTGAGTGCGTTGGATGAATACACTAGAGAGGCTGTCTGCCGTGAGCTGAAAAGAATTCAGCGTGAGCTGAAGATATCTGTTATTCATGTTTGTCATTCATTTGAAGAGGCTAAACTTGTAGGTGACAGAATCGGTATTATGCATGGCGGAAGTATAATCCAGTCGGGTAAACCGATGGAGCTGCTTAATTTTCCCATAGATATTACTGTTGCAAGAATTCTCCGTCTTGATAATATTTTTGATGCTGTCTCTGATGGTAAGGGTACTGTTTCAGTGGGCAACACAAAACTATATACATCTGCTTTCCCGGAAGGAAAACTGACACTGGTCGTAAGACCATGGGAGCTCTCCTTCAGTAATAAAAATGATTTTGCAGCAGAACAAAATATTATACGTGGAAGAATTACAGAAATCATGGCTGACGGCTTCTCTAGCCGTATCAGGATGGAAGGGGAGCTGCAGTTGATAGGCAGTATAACTAACGCTGAACTATTAAGAATGGGGCTCAAAGAAGGAGCTGAAATCTCTGTACAGATAAATCCTAAGGCATTTCATTTTTTCAAGTCACAAATACTGTGAAAAGTAAATCATTCAGAGATAACGGTGAATTCATTGCCCTCTCCTGGTACGGCCCTTTTAAAGAACACCCCAAAAAATGTGCAGAGAGTCTGCTTGAAATTGGTGTAACAGGCACCGCATTGATGGAAGAGGGCGATACTCCTCGCGGCGAACATCTTGCCGCTCTAGGGCTCAAAGCCGCGCCAATTCTTGACAATCATACCGGACTCTTTTTTGTTCGTGATTATCTGAAAGAGGCTGCCGAAAAGTTTCTTGTCAACAGAAATGATCAATCAAATTTCATTCGTAAGCCATGTGTTAACAATCCGGCAGATAAGAAAAAGGCATTTGACCTTATTCTTAAGAGGGGAGCAGCATATAAAGCCGATTCGCTGTACTGGCTTTCGCTCTGCAATGAACCATCGGTTGCGCGTTGTACTGCTGCTTTTGATTTCTGCTTCTGTGATTATTGTAAAGAGGCATATAAAAAGTGGCAGATTGACAAATATGGCAAAATCTATTTTGCGCCTGTTACAACAGATCAAGCAAGAAAGCGGTTTTTGCAATCGTCTGATTCTGACCTTTCCGATTGGTTCAGTTTCAGACAGTTCACCTCTGAATCTTTTTCCTCTGCAATGAACGAAGCTGCTGCGCTTATGAAAGGGAATTTTCCTGAAGTTAAAATTGCGTTAACAGGGCTTTGGCCTCCGGGGCTTTTTGGAGGGAATGACTGGGAATCTTTCGGTAAAAACTTTGATGTCCTGGAATCTTATGATGAGTGCGGGGAGATTGAGCTTGTCCGCTCTTTTTATGGCGAAACAACCGATTTTGTATGCAGTTTCCCTGCAAGTTGTACGGAGGAGGATGATAAAAAGTTCTGGGAATACTCAATGTGGCACTTTTTCATTCATGGATGCCGTGCGGTTATAATTGACAAACTTAAACATCTTACTGAAACAAAGGGAGATGGTTCAGTCACTCCGGCAGGGAGAGAGTTGGCCGGCTGGGTGATGCCGATGAAGAATATTTATGCGCCTCTTTTGGCAGGATATAAACGGCTGGATGATGAAATACTTATACTCCATTCTTTTGAGTCCATGAGTAGAGCCTGGATTGAAAATGTTCTGCCTGATGGGGAGGAATGGGCGGCGCGGCCTTCTGTTTCTATACATGAAAAAGATGCATATCTTAACAGGGAAGTATCTTGGTACCGTCTTGTTGAAGATTCTGGCAGGCAGTTTAAGGTTGTTTCTGAAAAGATTGGACTTGATGATCTGTCCGGAAAGGGGAGAGTGCTAATTCTTCCGTTTGCTGTTGCTCTATCGGACAATACCATAAACTGGATACGTGGCTTTTTAAGCAGCGGCGGAACTGTAATACATGATTCTCCTATAGCACTTTATGATGAGAATTTGACAAAAAGGGTAAAGATAGATTTTGAGGGTAATATTCATTACCTTTCCAACGGGGTGATGGAATACAGCAGAGAACGGCTGCGTACGAATGAAGTTCTGCCTTTATTGAAGGATGTACGCCGTATATTGGATTCTGTTTTACCAGCTCCTGATGTGACGGTGATCTCGGATAAAAATGAGAGGATAGAAATCACCCAATTTGTAAAGGGTGCAGAACGTATTGCAGTAATTCACAGAAACGATATAAGACGGATGTTTGTGGTAGATGGTGTGAAGACAGACTATAGTACGCGGCAGATTAATCTTAAATTTTCGGATAAATACTCAGTTTCTGAAATAGGCGAAAAAAAAGAGGGGCTTGACGCTGTCAAACCCCTCTTCTACAGACTTGTAAAAAAAGATCAGCTTCTTGTAAGCTGACGGTATTTTATTCTCTTCGGAACAAGATCGGTAACACCGAGTCTCGCTTTTCTATCAGCTTCATACTCAGTATAATTACCTTCGAAGAAGACTGCTTTGGAATCGCCTTCGAATGCAAGAATGTGTGTGCAGATTCTATCGAGGAACCAGCGGTCGTGGCTGATAATCAGCGCACAGCCTGCGAAGTTTTCGATAGCGGTTTCAAGAGCACGCATTGTATTAACATCGATATCATTTGTAGGTTCGTCAAGAAGAAGCACGTTTGCGCCGCTCTTAAGCATGCATGCAAGATGAACACGGTTGCGTTCACCGCCGGAGAGTACACCGACCTTCTTCTGCTGGTCTGTACCGGCAAAATTGAATCTTGATGTGTATGCTCTGGAGTTGACTCTGGCACCGTTGAGTTCTATGAATTCTTCACCGCCGGAAACGACTTCCCAGATTGATTTATCGGGGTTGAGTGAGCCGCGTACCTGATCGACATAACCGAGTTTTACGGTGTCGCCGACGGATACTTTGCCTGAATCCTGCTTCTCTTCGCCTGTTATGAGTCTGAATAGTGTTGTTTTACCTGCACCGTTGGGTCCGATGATGCCCACAATGGCTGCAGGCGGGATTGATAGAGTAAGGTTTTCAAACAGCAGCTTACCGTCGTAGCCCTTTGCAGCATTCTCTACCTCAATTACTGTGTTACCAAGTCGTGGTCCTGCAGGAATGAAAATTTCCAGTTCACGAGCCATTTCGTCCGGCTGCTGGCGGAGGAGGTTTTCGTAGGCGTTGATGCGTGCCTTTGCCTTTGCATGGCGGCCCTTTGCTCCCATCCTGATCCATTCGAGCTCTCTTTCGAGAGTCTTCTGGCGGTCTGTTTCGCTCTTCTCTTCGTTCTTAAGTCTGTCCTGTTTCTGCTCTAGCCATGAAGAGTAGTTGCCCTTCCAAGGGATTCCCTTGCCTCTGTCAAGTTCAAGAATCCATCCTGCAACATTGTCAAGGAAGTAGCGGTCGTGGGTTACGGCGATAACTGTACCGGCATAAGAATGGAGGTGGTGTTCGAGCCAGGCAACAGTTTCAGCATCAAGGTGGTTGGTAGGTTCGTCAAGAAGGAGGATATCAGGTTTCTGAAGCAGAAGTCTGCAAAGAGCGACACGTCTTTTTTCACCGCCGGAAAGAACCTTTATGTTCATTTCTGGAGGAGGGCAGCGTAGGGCATCCATAGCCATTTCAAGTTTGGAGTCTATATCCCATGCGTCAAGATTATCGATCTTTTCCTGAAGTTCGCCCTGCCGTTCCATGAGTTTGTTCATGGCATCATCTTCCATCGGCTCCGCAAATTTTTCACTTATGTCGTTATATTCTTTTACGAGATTGACAATATCCTGCATTCCCTCTTCTACGCACTGGAGAACTGTTTTTTCCGGATCCAGTTTCGGTTCCTGTTCAAGGTAGCCGATTGTATAGCCGGGGGAAAGGACAACCTGTCCGTCAAACTCTTTGTCAACCCCTGCAAGAATTCTCAAGAGCGAACTTTTTCCCGAACCATTAAGTCCGAGTACGCCGATTTTTGCACCATAGTAATAGCCGAGATAGATGTCTTTAAGTACCGCTTTTTTGTCATGGTACTTACTGACCTTCACCATCGAATAAATGACCTTCTGATCGTCTGCCATGTGAGATATCCCCTGTTTAGTTATTGGCCTGTTTGAGAGGCAAATATCTCATTTTTATGTGTCAGATGGCAATTTATAACGCTCAATTTCTGCAGCTGATCTTCACAAATTCATCGCACATGGCTGCAACAGCCTCTGGTCGATGGCCTGCACCGCGGATATCACCATACACCTTGGCAATGAATCCTCCTTTTCCAGTTGAAAGCATCGAGGCCATTTTCCTTGCATAGGCACGGATATCGTCCGTTGTTCCTTTAACCATGGTTTGCTGTATATCCACCGGATTCCAGAAGGTAATTCTACCTCTGAAGCGTTCTGAAAGAAGTTCCAATGTCATATTTTCCTGCTGATCCATCTGAATTACATCGAGTCCTGCGTCTATCAGGTCATCAAGTATGTCGACTATATAACCGCAGCTATGGAGAAAGGTCAGCATACCTGCTTCATGGGCTGCTTTGTAGACCCGTGCGTAAGCAGGTTTCCAAATCTCTCTCCACTTCGCCGGTGAAATCATCAGTCTGTTCTGTAAGCCCCAGTCATCACACCAGTGGTACCCATTTACGCCTGCTTTCTGGTATTCCTTAATTATGTGAAGATTCATATCAACCAGAATATCTATGAGCTTCTTCAGATTGTCTTCGTTATCATAAATGTCCATCCATGCGTTTTCAAGTCCACGGACGAAATGGATTCTTTCGTAAAGAGAGACTCCATTACCGAGTATGAACTTATCACCTCCCGCTTTTACCTGATCTTTAAGGGTCTTGTATCTTTCCGGATTTTTATAATCGGGAATATGTAATTTGTCAAACTCATTCCAGTCGATCAGTGCAGGTTTTTTAACTTCGCCGAGATTGCAAACACCGATATTTTCCCAAAGAGATCCCCATTCATCGACACCATTTCCTGGTCGGGCATCAGGGTTTGGGGTGGCGTTTATGCCATGTATGTCTGAACCGAAATCAGCTGTGAGTGCATATGGAATACGGGATGCACCTTCAAATTTTACTGTTTTTGTAACTATCTCTCTTGAAGTCATATCTGCCTTCCTTTCTTATGTTTGTACCCAAAGTATACGACATTTGTAATCGTATTGCTTTCGATAAGGAAGGCAGTACAAAATCAAACAAACCGTTATTTCATGATTGCCAGACGGTGTTCAATTGTTTTACCGTCAGAAGTAACCATTCTGCCGACATAAATACCAGAAGCCATTCTTGCTCCGCTTTCCGATGTGCCGTTCCAGCGTATTGTTGATGTGCCCGCTTTCAGGTTCTTAAATGAACGCACTAATCTGCCGTCCGGTGAATAGAGTGAGTATGCAGCAGGTGATGCTGTTGATAATTTAATTGTTGTCCCAATCCCTGAAGTGAAGGGCATAGGAGCAGCGCTTAAAGTGTATAGCGGAGCAGTTTTTACAGCAGTTTCAGCTTTTGTTGATAAAAGAGACACATCAACTCTGCAAAAGTAAATTTCTTTCTTTGTATTCACGCATACCACAAGAAGACTTTCGGCAGGGAAATACTGCATTCTGTTGTATACACCTACAGTTGCATTTGAAATCATGTCTGTAATGTTAACAAGTTTAGAAGTGATGTCCGTTGCAGGGATCTTGATTGAATTGTTTCTTCCTGCACCGCGGATTCCGCTGTCCATGCTGTATTCAGTTACAAGTGCAGTTGTACCGCCAGCAAAACCCCACATTTTACCGCCCTGATTCTCAAAATATGCTGCACCATATCCCTCGTGCGTGACATTGTGCGCATATTTACCAGTTGCGCTGTCACCGAAATCCATTGATGAATCTGTTTCATTGGTCATATTGAAGCAGTGGCCTGGATTGTTGCCGTAGCCCATATCGCCGAACCGGTTGCCAGCACTCCAGTATGTGTGGTTAGTGTTACTTGCAAGCTGCTTATGTCCCCATGTTTTTGTTTTGAGATCGTATGAAAGCATTCTGTTAGACCAGAACCAGTATTGTCCGCCTATACCCATTGCAGAAAGGCGAGCCGCATCAGTATACCAGTAGTTTGCGCTGTTGCCAGTGTGGCTGCCAAACCAGATCTTGTTGCGAGTAGTATCATACACCAATCTTGTTGCAGAGAGACCACCCCATGAATTGATAGAAAGATAAGTGTTGAATGGGGCGTAGACAGAATCATTTTTGTCTGCCCAGCCATTGCCGTTAAGGTAGGCCCAGTAGCTGCTTCCGTAGGCGCTGACAAGGAACATGTTCTGTTTAGGAATATAGGCTTGAAAGTAATATGAGTGCCATGAACACATTGGTCCATCCCATAAATTACCCCACTCAGTTTTGATTTGAGGGCGGGCGTTGTTGGTGTCCGGGAAAATTGAGTCGTAACCTGCCTGTGTTGTGACAAACCCTTCAGGTCCCGGAGCTTCGACAAAAGCAGTGCCCCAGGGGTTTCCCTGAATTTTTACCGCGAAACCGGTACTTGAACGGGCAAAGGGACGGGCATAAAGTTTTGGAGATTGAGCAGCAAAAGATTTAACAACAACTGCACCGGAATCATGAAGTTTTGAAAGATCTCCTTTGGTAACAACAAAGAGTCCCTTGGAATAACTTTCGTTTGTTGATTTCATAAGAAAATCGGCATCGTTCTGTGTGTATCCCTTATATCCTGGATAGGATTCATATACTGCCGGAACCCATTTTCCTTTGACAACGTCAAGCTGATGAACGCCATTTCCACCAGTTGTAGCGTGACCGCCGCCAAATGCGAAACCTCTCTTGCCTTCATTATCCCATGCCATTCCGGAATAGTCAAATGTTCCGCTTGTTCCTGCAACGCTTCCCCGCCCAACAGCTTTGTATGCTGTGTCAATATTATCTACGAGTTTAGAGTTGGCAATGCGTACAAAGGTGTTCGGGGGCAGTGCTGCAATATCTTTTCTGTATATAAGGCCTTCAGGAGATTTTGGAGGTGTCCAAAGTGAACCGGAAAGATAGTTGCCTCCTGTGCCGCCCTCTGCAAATTGTACAGGGGCTGAATATGCCGTTATGAAGGAAATAAGTAAGAGTGATGCAAATTGGAAAACTGCTTTCATGATTGTGCCTCCTTGTTATAATGTAGCCTATAATTTGAGGCATTGCAAAAGAATTGCCATAAATTTGAGTGATTTTTTTGAATAAAAAGGGCATGATTTGCTGTTTTACGTCCTTAAAACAGTTAAGAACTTAATAAGTCTTGTTAGTACGGATGATTTTGTATAGTTTTATACTATTGATGGATAATACAAAATCAAACACTAAAAATGTCCGCCGGGAGATATATAAATCTGCAGAGATTGGCTATCCGGAGCTCTGCTATATCGGCAGATACGATTATGATAAGGCATATGAATCTCTTGATACTCATGCTCATAAGGGTGCATTTGAAGTTTGTTATCTGGTAAAGGGTCAGCAGATCTATCAGGTGGGAGAAAGTCAGTATTCTCTGAGAGGCGGGGATGTTTTTGTAACTTTCCCGGACGAAGCTCATGGTACGGGAAGAAACCCTGAGGGTAAAGGAGAGTTATATTGGATTGTGTTTACTCCACCATCGGGAAAAAACTCCTGGATGGGACTCGACAATCACTCATCATCACAAATCTTCAAGACACTCTTTGCACTTAAAAAGCGTCATTTCAGAGGTACGGCAGAGATGAAGAATATGCTTCAGTCAATTTTTGAAACATTGGCTGCAGATGATGGTGAACTTAAAAGGGTAACTGTAGCAAACCAACTTACTGCATTTATAATAGCAGTTGCAACTGAAGGGGCTGTTGAAAAGGGTGGAGGTGTACAGCCCTTTTCTAACCTGATTGAATATATTGACAAACATATAGAAGAAGATCTTTCTGTGCCTGTCCTGGCAGGGAAAACAGCTCTTTCTGTTTCCCGTTTTAAAGCACTCTTTAAACGGTTTTTTGGTGTACCCCCTGCAGAGTTTGTACTTCGCAGGAAGGTTGAGCGGGCTGAATTTCTTCTGTCAAATGAATCAAGAAGCGTCACAGATGTTGCATATAGCTTGGGTTTCTCATCCTCACAGTATTTTGCAACCGTTTTCAAACGCTTTACAGGCAAAACACCGGCATCTTTCAAGCGGTGATATTATTTCCGGACTATTTGCCTGACTGCTTCAGTTTTACCGCTGACTTCAGCTTTTGCCATTGCCTCGATGATATTCAGTCCAGCAATAATCTTATCTGAATAACCATCCTGCGGTGAATGGCTTCCGTTGATAGCTTTAAAAAAAGATTCCCATGGATAGGAGTGAATGTCGTAAATTGATTTTATGGTTGTTACCGAATGCCCCTCTTTTTCCGATGGGGTAACAAGTTCAAGGTGTATGCCTGATCGTGTCATATCCGGCTTCATTGGACCGACATTTGAATACAGTGTACCCCGTTCAAAGTTAATTGTAAATGAGTTTCTGTGATCCATTCCATCCTGAACATCGAAAGAGACATAAACAGAGCAAATAGCTCCTGTATTAAAGCGTATGGATAGCTGTGCAGTAGTCGGTAGAGGACTTTCCGGATTGAGTATTGTATGCATTACCTGAACAGATTCAGCTTCGCCGAATAGAAGCACCAGTTTGTTAATCAGATATATTCCAATTCTGAATATCGGAGCAACGGGACAGCGCTTGCGATCCTTGTACCAGGAATCACCCGGCCGCACTTTTTTCTTAGCCCACATCTCAGCACGTGCACCGACAGGACTCCCAAGTTTGAATTCTTTCGACCAGATCTCTATCTGCTTCATATCTTCAGAAACATCGGGAGCAGGGGAGTTCATATATATCACAATACCAGCATCTTTTGCAATCCGCAGTGCCTCGATACCCTCTGCAGGATCAAGTTCAAAAGGCTTTGTAGTCATAATATGTTTTTTTCGAGCGGCTATTTTTTCTATGAGCGCCCGGCGTCCCCAAGGCGGAGTCATTAAAGCTACAGCATCGATTGAATCATCGTTCAGTATGTTGTCAAGGTTTGCAATAACAGAAGTGCCATATTCAGCAGCAACATCTTTTGCAAGTTCCTGATTCAGGTCGCAAACTCCTTTGAGTTCAAAAAAGTCCATAGCCGGACTTTGGCGTAATTCA
>JAEUSG010000165.1 GCA_016788315.1 Fibrobacterota bacterium
GCAAACTCCTCGGTATGTTCCCCCTCTCCAGCTTGTGTAACAAGCGAAACAAGAATAACATCTTTTGGAGGAGGAGGAGTCTCAAAGTGATCAACTTGAGTACCATTTTCAAAGAAGAAGGGAGATCGTGTTAAAGAGTCCACATGAGGAATGTCGGAACCTTTCCTGTGATAAACTTTGAAACGGAGACCAATTAAGCGAAGAGTCCAACGGAAAAAGTGCTTGGATTGAGTAGGAGAAGGCAATAGATACTTTAAGGCTTCATGATCCGTGACTAAAATGAACGGAACATCAGATTCCAACAAATACCTAAAACGTTCTATTGCTCGTAAACAACCCAACATTTCTCGTTCAGTCGCAGACTTTTTGCGTTCAGAAGGCTTGAAACCTTTCGAGTAAAACGCAATGGGACGATAATGAGCTTTCAGGTCAAACGTTTCACCTTCGGGTACTTGAGAAAGCACAGCAGCGTGTGCCACATCAGAAGCATCCGAATACACGATAAAGGGTGATGAGCTGCTAACACGAGGGAGATCCAAAACCAAATTTGAAGTCAACAACGATTTGCATTTAGCAAATGCTTCCTTGCATTCATCTGACCATTTCCATTTGGAAGATTTGTCAGTCAATCGATTAAGAGGCTCAATGATTGAACTGAGATCAGGGATGAACTTTCGATAATAATTGACATTACCGAGGAATCGTTGAAGTTGACGAACAGTTTTTGGTGGAAGACAATCTAAGATGGGTTTAATATCATCGGGATCAGCAGAAATGGTGCCTTCACCGATGATAAAGCCAAGATACTTGACCTTTGGTTGTGCGAATTCGCACTTTGGTAATTTCACTTGAACGTTTCTCGCATGAAGTTTTTCGAAAACGCGTGCAATATGAGCAAGATGATCATCTGCAGTCATGGAGAAAATGAGAATGTCGTCAAGGTAAACCAAAACAAAACCATCTTGAATTTCAAGGAACAGGATGTCATTCATGAGTCGTTGAAAGGTAGCAGGAGCGTTAGATAGACCAAAGGGCATACGAAGATTTCCCCAAAGTTTGGAACCATCGCTAAACGCTGTTTTTTCAATGTCTTTCTCATCCATAGCTACTTGCCAGTAGCCACGAGCCAAATCCAGTTTCGTAAAGAAACGAGCTGTTGCTAATTGCGCCATGATGTGATCGATGTTAGGCATCGGATAGACATCAGGAATGGTTTTCGCATTCAAAGCGGTGTAGTCGATGCACATTCTCCGTGTGCCATCGGCCTTGCGCACCCAAAGAATTGGAGCAGACCAAGGAGAAACAATTGGACGAATAAAATCCACATCTTCCAATTTACGGAGCTCAGCGCGAGTTTCGCGTGACTCTTGGAAAGATCGAGTGTAGTTCGGAGCACGAACTGGTGTTTCATCAGAAAGAGCTATTGAATGCTTAATACCAGTGATAGGTGGGCGAGACGTATCAAGATCAAGGACTAGAGGTTGATGGATGGACTTTTTCAGTAACTCAAGAAGACGAAGCCGCAGGGGTTCAGATAAAGTCTTAACATCACATTTCTTGTTAACCAAGTCCGATAGAGAGGAATCATCGTTCGAAGTATTGTCAGAGTTCGAGACAGATAGAATTGCACCATTATCCGGAAGAACACATGCAGTGGCGATTCGAGCGCCAGAATCAATGACAATTTCTTTATCCGAGTGATTTGCAACGCAAATGAAAGGTTTCACTGGATTGGTGATCGTGTGAAGAGCCGACCAAGAAATTCTGTCAGAATGTTGATGTGTCATGTTCGGTGTCAATACTATTGGCATGGTTGCCATCGACGGAGCGTCGATAATAACAGGAACTGGGACGTAAGAGAATGGAGGGATCGATGTCTTAGCTTCGATAGATACCGGAAGATCTTCAGGGATGAAAGATGGAAGAGATGCCTTCTTTTGTAAAAGAGGAAAGTCATTGTTCGCAATTCTAATGGTAGATGTTTCGGCATTGATAATAACACCGTGTTTGACAATGTCAATTGCTCCCAGTAAGAATGGGAAAACCAATGATGGAAAAATCCAAAAATCGATTTCCAATGGGACATTGTTGTCACCAAAGAGCAAGGTAACAGTTTTGATTTCTGTTAACCATACATCTTCACCATTAGCAGTAATCGCATGAGTGGGCGAATCAGAAGTGCGAATGCGACCAGGCAAATCTCGAATTTTTTCATCAGCCATAGAAGCGAAGGATCCACAATCCAAAGCGAGTTCGATGTTCAAAGTATTGTCGGCCGTTGAACAAGAGCAAGGGACGACAAACAAGGGTTTGGGAGAAGAGATCGCAAAAAGAGTCGTCAGAGAATCACCCATAACTCTAACCGACCTCTCTGACCGTCATTCCTTCTTCTTATTTTTACCATGATCACGAGGAGGCGGACCTTTGGGTTTGGAGGGAGTGGCAGAAGAAGAAGGATCAGATGCAGAGGAAGAGGCTGTTGTCTCAGACGAAGACGTCGCCTTGGGCTTTTCATGCGAATGTCGATTTTTGTCCTTAAATCGTGGTTTGACGTGAGTCGAACCAGAGTATTTCGCATAATATGGAGTGCGATGCGCATTGGGCTTACTCGTTGACGAAGCAGCTTCACTTTTCATACACTCACTCGGGAAATTCGTCCGATAACCCGATTCATTTAACGTGAGCCATTTGATGGATGAGTCCATGACACTATTGCCAGAAATACCAAAAGACCAATCCGACAAATGTTCAACACCACGAGCTTTCTCTTCCATATGGCGTACTTCGTGATTGTCAAAAGCATAGATGCTTTGCAGTTTACCCCGAACTGACCGACGAATTGAATCACGAAGACCTGAAATGAAACGCTCGTAATTTCTGGCGAGAGAATCCGGAGATTGTTCAACCTCACCAAAAAGGTGTTCCTGCTCGCAAATACGATTCCAGAAGGCAAAGATGGATTCATCCTTGGTCATGCACAATTCATCAGGAGTCTCGAAATGAAAATCTCCAAAAACGCGAAGGTAATTTGTGCAGAGCCAATACGCCAAGAGGACATAGCCATTACTTCCCCATCGATTCGATGTGTAATGAAGAAACTGCCTTTTTAAAGCTACATTCTCTTTCGCCTTTAATGGGTAAATGAGTCCCAAGAGGTATTCAAAGAGAAGTTCGGGATCGACACGCAATGAACGCAATGTTCGAGCTTTAAATAAGACTGGATTCACCAACTCGATGGTAGGTTTCGCTTTAAAATCAGCAATGGCTGCAGCCAAATCATCAAAATTAACAGGACGATTTGCGTTGACCTTAAACGAAGTCGGGATCTCGTAAAACGACTCCAGGTAACGAAAGACTGCTTCGTAATTATCAGGATTTAAAAATGAAAAGGCAGTAAACCAATCAATTGGTTTATCGTCAAGCATCACTCCAGTAGACTTGTTGTGCCTGTCGTCAGCAACAGGTCTATCCAAATTCGGTTCCTTGAAGTCAAGCGTAAAATCTGAAGCGTCAGTGAACCCCAACGGGTCAAATTTAGGAACGTTGACTGAAGAAGTAGCATTCGATGATGAAGCTTCTGTAATCGCTGTCGTGGACAATTTAGGTTTCATGGGAGTAACTGAAGTAATCATTCTCGGTTCGAGTGTTGCGGCAAGGTCTTTCTTCTTCAATTTGGGATCTTTCGCTTTGGTGACATAATCAAGGCACTGCGTAAACAAAGTGCTTGGGCTGCCACCTAAACTTGTGTAGATATTCATGACATCCAATCCATATGGGCATTCGCCCCAGTCCACTTGTTTGGAGTAGTTTGGAAGTAATTGGAATTGGCCACTGTATCTCTCATGAAACCAAAGGACAACCGCCTCATGCATGACACGTAGCAATGAAGGTGCTAAATTGGCAAAATCATCGGAAAGGGTCAACAGATCCTCCGAAATTCGTAGGGAAGAATGATGAATTTCAAGGAATTCAACAGCACTCTTCAAGATGAGCGGGACCTGAGAAAGATTAGACAGTACGCCAACTAATTCGTTAAGATCAGGCTTAGTGGACTGAGATGCATCAGAAGAATCAACCGACGATGAAACCAAAATTCCATTTCGAGGGTCTAATCTCTTCACCAAGACCTGGGAGATAGCCACAATTAAGTCACCGAACG
>JAEUSG010000171.1 GCA_016788315.1 Fibrobacterota bacterium
CCGATTGAAAGTCACCAGTCCCATTTATGACCAGCTTTATTGGTGCGAAAGAAAAAATGCCAGTGTAACCGGATGTAAGTGCGATTGCCTGAACTGTATCTGTAACATCAAGCGAACACGCTTTTGAGCTTGTGGCATCGAACACAACAGAATCTGAATTTTGCGGCAGGTAGTCAAGGCTCCAGTTTGTGCTTTCATTCCAGTTATTAGAAATACCACCTCCGTCCCAAACTACAGGAGGGTTCATTGAGTTAAAGGTGAATCCTGCGTTGCCGCTCATGTCGGTACAGCTCCAGGCTGTGATTGTACCGCTCATATCTTTTATGTTACAGTCGACAATATTGTAAATACCTGAACCTGACCAGGATCTTTGAGTACCATCAACTGTAGAACGGATATAAATTCCATCTATGTCACCGCTGCCACCGCCGTTACCATTTAAAGTTATGGTTCCATTGTTTATAATGTTGCCGCCAAGAGTATCACCCCCTGCTCCAACGTTTATCAGGGCTCCAGCTGCATCAACAGTTAGTGTTCCGCCTGTTTTTAAAGAATAATTCGCCCCTTGATTTAACTTACCCATTGAAATTGTAATCGGACCATTTAGTGAGAGATTGCTGAGAAGCTGAACCATTCCTGCTGGTTTATTAATGGTTACTAATCCGCTTGGTAGACGTCCCCAACCATTTGTGTTGATTGTCTGGTTAAGAGAGCCGTCGAAGGTTATTGCTGTATTTCCAGATAATGGATTGATGCTAGAGACAAGATTACCTGCTAATGTGATTGTACCATTGTCGATCCAGTTATTGCTTGCACCACTTAAGTCAAGGTTGCCGTTAACATCAAGAGTACCAATTATCCAGGATCTGAAATTATTGCCAAGATTAAACTTTACATTATTGAAGCTTGTGCTACTGGCGTTAATTGTATCGTTGAAGTTACCTGTAAATTCAATAGTACCAGTCGAAGGATTAAAGGTTCCTCCAGTAATGGTCATGTTCTTCTCTAAAGCTAGTGTGTCAGATGTACTGGTAAATGTACCGCCGATCTGTTTAAATCCACCCTCTCCAATCGAGATTCTTTTGTTGCCGCCAACAAATGTACCTGCTTCCTGATAAAAGCCGCCAGTCCCAAGGGCAATATTGTTGCTGCCCTGCGTAAGTGTACCAGTATAGCCTGTCTGGATACGTATTTGTCGGGTAATTATGTTTTGGTTGATGTTACAGTTATATGTGCTGGTACCGTCGAATACTGCGGTGTCACCAATGTTAGGTACCTGTGCCGGCGTCCAGTTAGAAGGTAAACCCCAAACACCGTTCGAAGGCGCACTCCATGTAATACGTAAGGAAGGTGCGGGTGAGTACTCATCTGCACCGATGTCCCAAAATCCAAAATAGCGAACTGAATCGTCAATATCAGTCATGAAACTGGACGATATACCACCGGAATCGCCGGCATTAACAGCATTTGAGGTTGGTTTGAGGTGAAAGTTTGGAGTAGTCAAAGATGTATCGACAAATTGGTTAAATGCGTTCATGGACATTTGAGCCATAGTTCCCGGTGCAGAAGCATCAGAGGACATATTAGCCATTGACGTTCCATTGAAAGTACCTGACCAGTCGGCAGATGTGTTGCCCATGGAAATACAGTTTTTCGCTAAAGTGGTGGCGCTTGTTGCATAGATTCCTGTAGTTGTTTTGAAAACTGTGCTGTTATATACATTTGCACCACCATCAGCGTAAATGCCATAAAAGAAATTGGGGCCATAAACAACACTGTTTATTACCTTTGAATTTATGCCGCTTGCAGTTATACCTGTATTAACACCTGTGACACCATTTGGTGCATAAACAATACAGTTTTTCACTGTCATATAATCTGAACCGGTATTTTGAATACTTGTGCAATTGTTTGAGACTTTTACTTGTATCCATTCAACAAGCGTGTAAGCATCCTGGTTGTCGATAGCTCTGTTAAAGCTATTTGGTTCCAATCTGACGCCAGTCGTGGTATACCCATTGCCTGAATGGCGGTGTCCCTTAGCAACTGTGAGCCACACATAACGTGTGGCATCGGTAACAGAACCATTGATGATAAAATCGTCGACAATTGCACCATCGTTATAACACACACCTTTCCAAATGCTGTTATCAGCTATCAAATCACCAGGAGAGGCACTTTCCCATGTGCTGAGATTGTTAAAGGCTCGTTTTATCTGATAATCTTCGGAGGTGTAGGTGGCACTTGAAGGCTGCTGCAAGGTAAGAATTGTTGAGTTAATGGATAACTTTACATAGCATGTTTCAGGACCGCCAGCACTTGAATTAACGTCAAAAATGATTTTATCTCCTTCGCCAATAGTAGCCAGAGGTAAGGTTGCACCAGAAAACGTTAATGTATCTCTGGTTGGATTAGTAGAAACTGAACCTGTAGAGTATAAAACAGTGGCATTTGTTCCGATAGATCTCGCTTTTATTGTTTGTGCGTTAAGTTTGCTATTTGGAAACAGAGCAGAAATGGCAATAACTGCAGTTAATAGGGGAAGTCCAGCACCGGCACCAATGATTTGAGTTTTTACCTGTGAATTTGTTTCTTCAGAATTTCTATTTTCAGGAACAGAATCGGCTGATTTATCTACGCTGTAGAAGTTGTTTACGGAAATGGCAATTTGAAACATCCAAACAATTATCAATACACGAGATATGAATTGATGACTGGATCGTTTTTTCATTCAAACCTGCCTTTTAAAATGGTTCAAATAGGTATATATACCTATAATATAATGTAAAAGCGGTTAAATAGCTGTGACATTAGTCACAAATTTATGACTTCTTCGAGTGTTTTTAAGAGGTCTCTGCGTTTCCATGGCTTTTGAATAAAAACCTTGGCGCCTTCATCAAGTAGGGACTGCGCATCACCTTCGAGGGTGTGGCCGCTTGCGATAATGACCTTAATATCAGGATTTATCCACTTCAGCCGGCGCATGCATTCAAGACCATTCATTTCCGGCATAGTAATATCAAGCAGAATTGCATCAACACTCCGCCAGTTATCCTTGAAGTATTCTAGGGCTGATTTACCTCCGTTGAAGGCTTTGACTTTGTAGCCAGCTTTTTCCAGCGATATTGATGTAACCATTCTGACATCTTCTTCATCTTCGATAAGCATCAGAGTTCGCTTTAGTTTTATCACACTTGTTTCTGTCAACGGGACTTTCTTAGGGGCTTTCCTTATCGTGTCTGACGGCGGCAGATATATGTGGAAACTAGTACCCTTGCCAACTTCGCTTTCAACTGTTATGTAGCCTTTATGGTTTTTAACACAGCCGTAAACACTTGAAAGTCCAAGTCCTACCCCTTTGCCAACCTCTTTGGTTGTAAAAAAAGGATCAAAAATATTTTGAATAATTGCAGGATCAATTCCTGCCCCGGTATCTGATACCGTGATATGGAAAAAGCGCCCCTCTTTAGCCCATTTGTGCTTCAAGCAGAATTCTGCGTCGATATATCTTTCATCAATTTCAATGTGAATTAGGCCGCCTGAAGCCATTGCATCTCTGGAATTCAATGCCAGATTTAACAGCATTTGAAAAAGCTGAGATGAATCACCGTTTATTGTAGCATCGTCTATAAAGGTGCTGCTGATGCGGATTTTTTTGTCAAATGTGTTTTCTATGATGGATATGACATCTTTTGCAGTGTTCACAAGGTTTATAGGAATGTTTTCGTATTTCCCTTTTCTTGCAAAGGCAAGCAGCTGCTGTGTCAGCAGGCTGCCATGCTGTCCGGCAAGTGAGATACGGTTTGCATATTGTCTTGTCGTTGCATCAGGAGATTCTGATTTAATAAGGTCTGAATATCCCACAATTGAAGACAGCAGGTTGTTGAAGTTATGAGCCATACCGCCTGCAAGCTGACCTATTGCCTCCATTTTCTGTGTTTGGAAAAGCTGCCGTTCAATTTTACGAAGTTCTGTAATATCGTATCCTACGCATACTGCATATTCGACATCACCTTCGCTATTTATCTTAGGAGTTGCAGTTATAAGCAAAGTACGCAATTCGTTTTTGGAATCTGTCAAATTAAGTTCAAACTCCAATGTCTCTTTTGTTGAAAAAATTGTCATGCACCTTTTCATAAGACTGAAAAGAGGCTCACTGACTTTAGAAACGTTATCAAGCTGATGATCTTGTATTCTTGATATTGTACAATTAAAGAAGTCAGTTAGCGCCTTATTGACCATACCGATAGTGTGTGCATCTTTTAAATACCATACGAGCGTATCGATGTTGTCAAGTAAGATGGCCTGCTCATTTTTGGTTTTTCGATATGATTGGAGAAGTTCAAGACGTTTTAGAATTTGTACACACTGATTTGCAAAAAGTTCGAACAGTGTGAAGTCGTACTCACTTCCGTTTATGCCAAAAATTAGTACGCCTTTTATCTGCCCGCTGACGGCAACTGGAAGAGCAACAAATTCATCGGATATAGCAGAATTATCAGAGAGCTCTAACACGTTTTGTTCAATTATATGCGTGCTTAATAATTGAGCAATTGTATCTATTCTTTCTGGTTTGCCCGATTCAATGATATTTTTAAGAAACGGCGGTGCTGTATCGATTGGATATGTGCGTCTGAAAATGTCTCTGATTTTGTCATTACTGAATAATAAATTCAGCTTATGAAGATTTTCATTTGCTTTGAAATGTGATACCCGATAAACTCTGTTTGCAACTTCTATGTATAATAATGAATTGCTGTTCGAAGCCTTTAGGGCATTCTCGGTGAATATATCAAGGATTTTATCCTTAGGCAGTTCAGCATCCATTGCGGCACCGGTAAGATTGAAGTATTTCAGTCTTTCAAAATCAGACAGAGCCTTGTGAACGTCAAAAAAATTCTGATTAAGTCGGATAGCAATGTAAACGCATATAGTAAAAATGTTGACTCCAACCACTGCCAAAAATGGATAACTGTCAGAAAAATGAGGGAGAATGGTATTAAAAAGTAAATAGAATCCTATCAGGAATGCTAATCCGGTAAATATTAAAACCCTTCCTGTTG
>JAEUSG010000191.1 GCA_016788315.1 Fibrobacterota bacterium
TCCCGTCTGCAAATGCACCTTCCTCAGAGTCGCGCCCTCACCCAAATTGCCAAGGTTTTGGTGGTAGAGCCTTCGTGTCCGTTCACCTGCGCCCTGTGTCCACTCACTCGCATTGCTCGTTCGGGCACAGTTCGCAGGTTCTCGGCACTTCGGCACAAATAAAGTTGGCAACTTCGCCATACCTGAACGTTGTATGCAATGCCTGCCGGAAAGGCAAAAAGGCAATAAAGACAGGGCGCGCTAAGAAGAAAACATAAAAACCAATTGAAATCAATTATCTTAAAGTACATGGAACAATATTTACAATCTACACGTATTATTGATTACAACACGTCAATCATTAAAGATAAAGCAGCTATGCTTTCTGACCATATGAATTCAGAATTAGACATAGTGAAAAGTTGTTTTGAATTTGTCAGAGACAGCATCAAACACAGTTGGGATTTTAAAATTAATGTTGTGACTTGCAATGCTTCTGATGTTCTTACTCATCAAACTGGATTTTGTTATGCAAAAAGTCATCTTCTTGCATCTCTTCTTAGAGCAAACAATATCCCAACTGGATTCTGCTATCAACGGTTATCGGTTGGAATTGAAGGTCCACCATTTTGCCTACATGGTTTGAATGCTGTTTTTTTACAAAAATACGGGTGGCTCAGAATTGATGCTCGTGGTAACAAGCCAGGTGTCACAGCTTCATTTAATCCACCAATAGAACAACTAGCATTCTTACCTAATAGCGAAGACGAAATTACATTTCCTGAAATTTGGCCTGAACCTCTTCCAATCGTTATTGACGCATTGAACAAGTTCAAAACAATAGAAGAATTGTATATGAATCTTCCAGACATCGAAATCATAAAGCCGAACACAAATGACCAAAACGAATAAAGAGCGCGCCCAAGGCATTAAAACCGAAAGGCACCGTCAGGCACTGCATACAACAACGGTATGGCGGTTCAGGGCGGAGGAACCGCCCTTCTCCCAAATTGCCAAGGTTATTGTAGGTAGAGCCTTCGTGTCCATTCACACGTGTCCTGTGTCCACTCCTTCGCTACGCTCAGTCGGGCACAGTCCACATGTTCATGGCACTCAGGCACAAATTTATTTGGCAACTTCGCCATACCTGAACGTTAGGTGCAATATTTTTTGGCGCAAGACAGTAACGCGCGCAAGCGCTCTAGATATAAATGAAACAGAAATTATACTTAGAAAGAAGAACGCATATGATTAGGAGAATTAAATGAAATATATTAACGCACTCATCGTGCTGATGCTTTTATCATGCACGGAAGAACATATTATCAACGGTGACGTTAGTGGAGATTTTTTATTCCCATTAGAGCTCAATAAAAAATGGAACTATGTTAGTCATTCTATAATTACTTACAATAACAAAAATGATACTTCAGGCGGTGGTCTAAATTCTAACAGTTACATGGTACTTACGGATACAATGACATTCAAAGGAGAAAAATGGTACCGCTTATGGAATTCTCGGATCCCGCCAAACCCTCCTGGTTCAATATATTCTTCATTGTCAACATCTTCACCTTTGTTGCCAAATGGTTATTATAGATCAGACTCACATAACAATACAGTTCTTTTGTTAGACTCAAATGATTTTGAAATCATTATGCCAGGTCGACCAGTCCTTGGTTCATATTGGCCATGCCTAATTACTGAGAATGTTAATGGTAATAAAACTCTTAATGGTTTTAGGAGCATAACAGCACTGACAACTATTCAAATTGGTAACATAAAATATGACAGTTGTTGGCAGGTAAATACTTATGATTCTCTTAAAAGTAACATTTATTATATCGAATATTTTAAAGCTAATGTTGGTTTGATAAGATGGATGCGTTCAATCGTTTCCAATGACACAATACGAACCTATCAATTGACAATAATAGATTCTAATTATGCATACAAGTAAACAATATATTTTATGTGTGGAGCTCTAGATATAACTATATGAAGCGAAAAAAAATAGCAAATAATAAAACATAAAAGCATGATAATAGAAACCAAATTAAAGGCAGCGCCAAAAAATAAAGCACCTAACAACGGCATGTTGGTTACGGGCTTTCCAGCCCTTCACCCAAATTGCCAAAGTTTTTGCGGTAACGCCTGCGTGTCCGTTCACCTGTTGCCTGTGTCCACTCCTTCGCATAGCTCAGTCGGGCACAGTCAACAGGTTCACGGCACTCCGGCACAAATAAAGTTGGCAACTTCAACATGCCTGAACGTTGTGCAAAATGCAGGCGCAAAGGCAAAGAATGCATGGCGGAAAACAATGGCGCATCGTGCGCCATAAATCCAATTAAAAACAATACGGAATAACTAAATGCTACAAGATCTAATTAAGTATTACGAGAAAGACTGCGACGAAGAAAACAGACTACAGAAAGACAATGCGCATAAAATTGAGTTTTTAACGTCTGTAAAATATTTTGAACAATACTTTACGCCAAATTCTAAAATATTAGATGCATGTGCTGGAACAGGTATATATTCATTCTTCCTTGCGGAAAAAGGACATTCAGTTACTTCTGGCGATATCGTTCCATACAATGTTTCAATAATATTAGACAAACAAAGAAAAAATCCGATATTAAGTAACGTTTATACTGGTGATGTTTTAGATCTATCTCGATTTGAACCTAATTCTTTTGATGTCGTATTATGTATGGGTGCTCTATATCACTTACAAACAATAGAACAGCGAGATAAAGCAATTTCTGAATGTCTAAGAGTCCTAAAGACCGGTGGTATTATCGTCGTTGCATATATTAATAAAAAAGCAACTGCACTAGACATTCTCAACCATAATTTATCAAACATGGATGAAATCTTAGAATATCATTCTTCAGGTATCATATCTCAATTTTATGGTACAACTCCTGAAGAAATAGAGTTGAGCATGAACAAGTTTACAATTGATAAATTGTCAAATATCGGTAGCGATGGTCTTTGGTTCTTATTGAAAGACAAAATCAATAATGCAAGTGAAAACAATTTTCACAAATGGCTAAAATACTACTGGACATTATGCGAAGACGAAAACACGCTAGGCTACAGCCTTCATGGATTATTTTTTGGGAAAAAGACATGAGAATTAAGAAGTCGCCATCCCTGGCGAAGACCGCCATGCAAGACATTGAAGACATTAAAGGCAGCGCCTGCACTTCGCACAACAACGGTATGGCGGTTCGGGCGCTCCCACCTGCTAATGCACCTCTCTCAGAGTCGCGCCCTCACCCAAATTGCCAAGGTTTTGTCGGTAGAGCCTTCGTGTCCGTTCACCTGCGCCCTGTGTCCACTCACTCGCATTGCTCGTTCGGGCACAGTTCGCAGGTTCACGGCACTTCGGCACAAATAAAGTTGGCAACTTCGCCATACCTATACGTTGTGCAAAATTGCCCCGCAAGACAGACAAAAATTGCATGGCGCAAAACATCGGTGCATCGTGCACCGAAAAGCTAATAATGAAAGCTTTATAATAATTTCACAGCACTTGAAAAGATGACAGAACTTAGTTTAAATTTGTTCTATAAGGAAAACCGAATAAGATGTTAACTTTTGAGTGGGACAACGGTAAAGCTAAGGCTAATATCCGTAAACATGGGATAGCCTTCGAAGAGGGGACTTCCGTTTTTGGCGATATTATGTCTCTAACAATTAGTGATTATGAACATTCGGCTATCGAGGAGGATCGATTTATAACTATTGGCTTATCTGTTCGAGGTCGAATATTGGTTGTTTCTCATTGCGATCGTGGGGATAATATCAGAATTTTTAGCGTTCGAACTGCTACACGTAGAGAAAGAGGTGTTTATGAGAAATCTTACTAAAAATGCAGGTTATGAACTCAATGCTGAATATGACTTTTCATCCGGTGTGAGAGGTAAGTATGCAAAAAAATACTCTCGGGGAACGAATTTAGTTGTACTCGATCCAAAGGTTGCCAAAGAATTTCCTGACTCGGCTAGTGTAAATGAAGCCTTACTGTCACTCCTCCCGATAATTAAGAGACATTCACACGCCCTTGCCAAATAAGTAGAACAAAAGAACGCCATCCCTGGCTCAAAAAGCGCCATGCACCGAACAAAGACAATAAAGGCAGCGGGGCAACTTCGCACAACAACGGTATGGCGGTTCGGTCGCTCCCGTCTGCAAATGCACCTTCCTCTGAGTCGCGCCCTCACCCAAATTGCCAAGGTTTTGGTGGTAGAGCCTTCGTGTCCGTTCACCTGCGCCCTGTGTCCACTCACTCGCATTGCTCGTTCGGGCACAGTTCGCAGGTTCACGGCACTACGGCACAAATAAAGTTGGCAACTTCGCCATACCTGAACGTTGTATGCAATACGTACCGGCCAAAGCAGCACCTGCCATCGTGGCAGGCGCAAAAACATTAAGAAAAGACGCCAAATGAAAGCCATGAAGGAACTCTCTGTTTTAATCGCTATTTTTTTAAGCTTTTCTGGATGCATTGAACAAAGAGAAGCAATAGTGAAAATTGATTTCAAAAAAGGCACGGTTGATATTTATAGATCTGGTTTGTATGGGAGTGATGGATTGTCAGGTTTTAACAGTTTCAGCCAAGAGGAAAAATATCCGAAATCATTAAGAAATAATTGGTCTTTAGCTGTAGAAATCGAAAACTTTAAGAAAATGTCAGCAAAAGATTTTATTATTAGTCGTTATGGCGATGAAGCTCCATCACGTTACTCGTTGGTTTATCGTTCATTAGTTAAACAAAACAACGAAATATCTATTTCTTATGGTCTAAGTTTTCAAACAGATAAAATTGATTCTGCCGCCAAAATAGAGATCTTGAATACATTTCTAGGCAAAATAACCTTTAAAGACGATAGCACTTATATCGTTCCTTACAATCCAAACGAAAAAGCAGCTCTTGTTGTTAACAGGTCATTTAATGAAAATGTATATGTCTTAACAGTGCATAATAAATGCTTTTTAAAAAGT
>JAEUSG010000192.1 GCA_016788315.1 Fibrobacterota bacterium
TGCGAGTGAGTGGACACAGGGCGCAGGTGAACGGACACGAAGGCTCTACCGCAAATAACTTTGGCAATTTGGGTGAGGGCGCGACTCTGAGGAAGGTGCATTTGCAGACGGGAGCGCCCGAACCGCCATACCGTTGTTGTAGGCTGTATTTGCGCCTGCCTTTCGCATTTTAATTTCTTTGTCCTGTTTGCGCCGTGCCTTTGGCCGAAGTCCAGGGATGGACGTAGGCCTGCCTTAATCGAATTAGACTTCAAATACATATTTGTTCCATCTTCTCTGGTAACAAGAACCAAGTTTTGCATATAGTCCATTTGCTTTTTCATTGAAACCTGTGAGATAAGCACATTTAATGTTATCTAATGACAATCTCTTAAAACATTCTTTCAACAATGCTTCGCATAAACCTAGTCTACGATAGTCGCTATGCGTACAAACTCTTTCAATTTCTGCATATTCATTATCATAATCAACAAAAGCCATACATCCTGCAACATGTTTACCATTTGAATCTATTACAGACATGTCATATTTTGCATTATAGACCGGGCTCTCTCTATTATATTCATAGGCTAAAATATCAAATTCTGTTACGGGAATATCTTGTCTAAATGCATTATTCTGCATTTCTTTTTTGCTTACATAATTTGCATTAATATTCATGTCTACAATTGAATATCCAATAGGTAAGTTTATACTAAGATCAATTTCAGCAAATTGATACTTTCGTGTAATTGCAATTTCACCTAAATCAACAAATCCATTTGAAAGGAGAATGTTGATTTCTTCGAGTTGCGTTTCATGCATTTCTGTTATTAAGCGATTGCCACGATCTTTCCAATTGCTTTTAAGCCATGAAATAATCTCAGAATAGATATGTCTGTATTCTTTTTTTGAAAAGATAGTAAATGAATTGTCGCCTTCTTCCGAAATTAAAAAACCAGCAAGTATTTCATTGTCAAACCAAAGCTGTGCATTTTTACGTAGAAACGATGGAATGTATTTATTCTCGTTCCATATGCCGTATTTCCAATCTGAAATTCTACCCAGTGACCAGACAAAATCACCTTCACGTTCTTTAAAATCATTGCCAATAAATTCCAATAATTTCTTAAAATCATTATGTAATTCATTATACGGCCTGTTGTTAATTTTCACGAATTTATCCATTTCGCTATTTTGCCTTTAGCGGTGCACGACGCACCGCTTGTCTTTCGGCGCAAACTGTCTTTTAATGGTTTTTTGCCTTTGGCGCAAATATGGCCTACAACGTATAGGTATGGCGAAGTTGCCAACTTTATTTGTGCCGAAGTGCCGTGAACCTGCGAACTGTGCCCGAACGAGCAATGCGAGTGAGTGGACACAGGGCGCAGGTGAACGGACACGAAGGCTCTACCACCAAAACCTTGGCAATTTGGGTGAGGGCGCGACTCTGAGGAAGGTGCATTTGCAGACGGGA
>JAEUSG010000210.1 GCA_016788315.1 Fibrobacterota bacterium
ACTGATTCTGAAGCAACCCATGCATCTGCCGCTTTTTGAAGTGTCTCCAGATACAAAGAGGCAATACTGCGAAGCTTAAGAGAGTCATATCCGCACTCTTTTGCTTGCAACAATGCTCGATCAAGTTCATTTTCAATAGTGTATCTTATTGGTGTACCAGCATAAGGAATTGGATTAGCACGAACCTTCATTTCATCAATAGCATTAACAAAATTTTGATTCTCTTTAAAAACCTTTTCATCATAGGCTTTAGTTGTTACAGGGAAAACAGACATTGTATTTGCTAAATAAGATTGTGACTTGCTGCTTGAAGACATCCATCTTACAAATCGCCACGCGGCATCCTTGTTTGTACTTGTCGATGCTATTGCCAATGGACTGCCGAATACAAAACCGCCCTCTCCATTTTTGTCTCTGAAAAGCTGGACATATCGAAAACGGTAATCACCATCAACATCTCTGGAGTTTGGCATCCGGTTCTGAATAAACAGATCACTTCCGATTGCATGAAGTCTTATCGCAACATTATTGTCAATGGTTCCCCAGAGTGACTCCTGATCTTCTCCGGAACCAAAAATTGATGGCGGACAGTACTTACTCGCCTGAAGCAGCCAGAGAATCGCCTCAAGGTTTTCAGGTCTATTAAAGTCAAAGGAAAAGGAGCCGTCGGTATTCTGTTTTCCCCACCCGCCGCCAAATGCATCCATTAAATTAGGGACGATAAAGATCTTATACCTTCCTTGAAAGTATAGGCCGTAATTCTGTTTTCCCGTTCTCGGATTCTTTCCGGTGACTTTGGAAGCTCTTAACAGAACATCCTGGGGTGTGGGTACTGTGGGCAAAGTGTCAATTCCGTAATCTCTTAGTATGGTACGATCGTATCCGGTTAAGCGAACACCAAAATACATAGGAAGACTCATTCTCCTATATTGACCTTCCTTGAAATCAATTACGGAAAAACGGTCAAGAGCACCATTCAGATATATTGATGAATCAAGGTCAGTCTTTATTCGTGATTCCAGATTCTCAATGGCACCCTGTGCAGCCATCTCTGCGATTGCAGGTGATTCGAAAACATCTATTGCCCTACTGAGAAGTAATGCTCTTGTTTTAGGCAGATAACCTGTAGAACCACTACCCCACTGCGCGGGTATAAAATCTATTTTTATGTCCGGATTTTCTCTTTCAAACTCCTGAAAAAGTGTATATACGCTTTTAATCGGTTTTTTTGTTATAGGGTGTTCGCTGTCGTAAAGCGGCCATCCTATCAACATTACCCGCAGCTTAGTAACACTCTCCGCTACGACATTACCTGATGACAGGAAAAACAGTAACAGGAAAATTATGTACTTAGCACAAACCTTCATTTTACCCCAGCATGAAATTATTCAGCTCTGTTTTCTATTATGTCTCCGGAAACTAGAATCTGCTCAACCTTTTCGAAGTTTCCAAAATGCATGCGGGAAGCTAATTCTACGGCCTGTCTGGTCATTGAATCTAAATCAATTCTGAATGTTGCCTTTCGTCCGTCGCCGGGCACGAGAACAGGAAAGCCATCTATTCCCGTAACATGGTGAACTGTCTCATCAAAGATTCCGAGTCCCTTCAGCATTTTTATCAAAACAAGAGCAGATATGTCTCCATCGCTTACGAAGCCAACCGGTTCTCTGCCTGCTCCTGCAATAATTTGTCTGATCTTATCAACTTCTGCCTGTTTATGATCGTGCAGGGCATCCAGAACAGCAAGATTAGGCTGCAGATTAAATTCATCGACTGCTTTAAGAAAACCGAACCGTCTGTCTGCAACAAGTGCCATATCGGGGAAACATTGAACAAATATCGTATGCCTTATACCCTTATCAAGATGATACCTGGCCATCCTGTAACCAGCAGTAAAGTTGTCAGCTCTGACAGAAGGGAAATCATTAATATACTTTTGCAGATAATTACCAAGCAGTATCAACGGTTTCTGCTTAGAGAAAACCAGCATCTGATATGCTGTTTCAGGCTCAATATGCTGAAGATTACTCAAGAATACTGCTGCTTCAGACTCGCGGGAAGACAAAATTCTTGCAAGTTCATCGGGATTTGAAGGATAACTTTCGACAAGCATTACTCCGGAAGCCTGAAAAAACTTATAAAGCCGGTTAATGACTGCCGCAAAATAGGGGCTGTCGTGGATAAATGCATGATTCTGCTTATAAAAAACAAGGCTGACCATAGACATAGGCGGCTTGCTGTTTATTGACTTTGCAAGACTTTTTCTGCCATATACCCGTGGTTTATATCCCATTGCAAGTGCAACATCGGTTACACGGGTTATCGTGTCTTTATTTAGATCCGATGACTGTCTTAATGCCTTTGAAACCGTCGCCTTTGATAAACCTACCTGCTCAGCAATTCTATCCAATGTAACTTTCATGATTTCCTCGCTTAATGTTTCGATACTTTTAGTTTTATATAATTTAGTCATCTAAAAATTAAATGTCAAAGCATTTTTATCCCCTTTTTTTGCAAAAAACCAACTTAATCCAATAAATCATTAACTATACATATTAAATATGGATTTTTTGGATAAATTTGCATATAATACTATGCAACTAGTCATTTAAGATGGGATTTTAAAATGGTCAACATTACCCAGCACATTGACGAGACAACCGGTAAAAGAATATTGATGCGAAACTGGTTTCTTGAAGCCATCCGCGAAGGACGTTTCAAGCCTGGTCAGTCTATTCCAACCCGTTATGAACTTGCAAAAACGTTTAATTGTTCAAGGGCAACTGCTGACTTTACGATAAAGACATTGATTGACGAACAAATACTAAGTGCAAGCCGCGGCAAAGGAACCTTTGTCCGAGATACCAGTGGCACACAGAAAACAAATACTATTGCTCTCATTAATGGAAACCCCCTATTCAGCTGGTCACATGAAATTGAGATGGCCTTCATCGAAGCAATCGGCAGGAAAAGAACAATTAATAGATTCACTTCTGAGGACATCATTCAGCCTTCAGAATGGGAAAAGTGCAAAAGCAATGAAACAGTTGTGTTCGTCATGCCACACGCAGAACACGCTTCATATCTTCACGAACTTAGGCGAAGAAAAATTACTCATCTCGTTTTATACCGTGATCCTCCTGAATCTTCATTCGTCAACATAGATCAGGCTGCTTCAGCAAGACTTATGGTAAAAAAATTGCGCGAAAAAGGCTGCAAAAAACTTGCATGGGTAGGCATTACTGAAAGCCGTTATAAATCTCCGGAGGAACGTTATGCCGGATATCTTGAAGGGCTTCTTTTAGAAAATCTTCCTTTTATACAGGAATGGTCAGGCTTAAGCAGTACTAACACAATTGAGTCAAAATTGCATCAAATCTTCACAAAAGAAAACCATCCGGACGCGGTTGTTGCAGGTCAGATCAATCTCGGACCGCTAATTAAGGCAATTTATAATGCAGGACTCACCCCAGGCAAAGACATCATAATTGGCAGTCTTGATGAAGTTAAAGATGATGTATATCCCTTTCCTTTACTTTCCGTAAACAGTTTTACAGAAGAAACAGGAAGAAAGGCTGCAGAAATTATTCTTAACAACATTGATAGTGCAAAGAGCAATGCCTTACGTTGTTATCTTAACCCGGAAATAAAAGAAGTTATTCCATAAATTTCAGGAGTTTGTATGAAAAAATTTACTCTAATTGTAATTTTGACGCTTTCAGGCTATGTTCTCTCTCTGCCAATAGCAGAACGCATTGGTCTTACCAAAATCAATTCAACACCATGGACCTGCTGCAATCTTGCTAGTTTCGGACAGCCAATTGAAACATATCTTGATCATCAATACACAGTATTCTACGACAATCTTGGTAATGTATGTGTTGCACGCCGCCATGTTTTTGAAACACAATGGGACACGCTACGTGTGGGAGGCTACAAAACCACCACCTCGGATGGTCACAACACTCCTGTAATCGGACTCTCGCCAATTGACGGGACCATTCACATCGCTTTTGATCATCACAACGATCCTCTTCACTATTCCGCATCTGTTAAGAACATCATATCTAATCCGGACTCATTCCAATGGACCGGGGCTCTTTTCGGGCCAATAAAAAATTCTTCGATAATGCCAACACTGAATGTTGTAACCTATCCCCACTTTCTTACAAGACCTGATGGAGTTCTCCAGTTTATCACGCGGCTGAATGGTGGCAGTGGAAACGCCGATTGGGCTTTATGGGAATATAAAGCGGATTCGTCAAAATGGGTCTCTGTTGGAATGATACTTTCTCAGCAAGGCACTTATACATGGCCTGACGGCTACGTTGACAATGATAGATGCGCATATCCGAATGGATATACATATCATGGCAACAGACTGCACATGACATGGTGCTGGCGTGAAGACTGCTGCAGGCAAAATGCTAACCACGATCTCCTATACGCGTACAGTGATGACTTCGGTAGGACCTGGAAGAATTCAAACGGTGATTCAGCAGGAGCCACAGGAACGAATCCGCTTAAGCTAAATTCAAATGGTATCAAAGTGTGGGATATTCCTGTAAACCGCGGATACATTAATCAGGTATGTCAGAACGTTGATAGCAAGGGAAGAATTCATGTTGTAACGTGGCATATCGGAACCGGAGCAGCAGACAATCAGACATATTATCCGACAAACGGCTTCTACTTTCATTATTGGCGAGACACCACAGGTCTATGGCATAGAGATTCACTCATGGCAATTCAGCAAAGATGCAAGCTGCTTTTCAACAATGATGATGATGCATTCCTGGTAACATCCGCAGGAGTCGTTTACTCCGCAACGGCCGCTTCAAACTGGTCTGACTGGAAACTTGTTATAAATGAGAACACAGGAGGCGGAGAGCCAACAGTTGACTTCTCACGATGGAAGAATTCAAGTATACTTTCATTGATGTCTGCTTCACTTTCTGTACTCGACTATTCTGTCAGCGATACCTCATGGCCATATATTAAAATAGGCACGTTCAGCAGCATAGATTCAACACCAATCGCAGGAGTAGCTGCAGGTTTATATAAAAACGGGACATCCGTTAGAGGAGGGCAGACATCCGCCTCTGGCTATTCCCTGTTTCGCATTTGGTCCGGCACATACGATGCCGTAGTTAGCGCTCTAGGTTTTGAAAAAGGCAGACATAATTCTATCAACGTATCCGGCCACTCCGGCGATACAACTGTAGTCAAAATTTATCTAAATGCATTAACTATAACCGGCATCAGAATAACACCTAATTCGACGACAATGACACAGAGCGACACGGCACAACTCACCGTGCTATCTACCTTTTCCGACACAAGCGAAACCAAAACACGTGAAAAAGTAGAATGGATTTCAAGATCCCCGTCACTTCTCAAAGTTGACTCAACCGGACGGATAATAAGCCAGGGAACCGCTGGTTATGTATGGATTATTGCCTCCATAAGCAAAGGTCTGTTTATTGACAGTACGCTCATTACCATAAATACTGTCGAAGTCATCTCCCCCATTCAGGATGCATATGTACGCGACGGCAGCTATGCTGCAACAAACTTCGGTACGGAACAGGTTATATCTGCTAAAACGGGCGGGGCAGGATACAGCCGAAGAGCATATTTAAAGTTTGATCTGAGTAGCCTAAAGGGGAAGAATGTCGAAGGAGCAACTCTTTCCATGACGCTGACTGCAACCGATATCACTGCAACAATGCCGGTGACCTTCTATGAAGTTACAGACAACAGCTGGACGGAAACCGCAATAAACTGGAATAATAAACCTGCCCATTCAACGGCACTGGACACGGTGATAGTCGAAAATTCAGTCGGCACAATTTATTACTGGAGCCTTGACGCATGGGTTAAGGCAAACAAAGGTCTTAGTGAAGCCAGTCTCTGTTTTCTTGATCCTTCCAATACCGATAAACATGCTGTATTCGGCAGCCGTGAAAACAGTGCAAATGCTCCGAAGCTGCTTGTGATGGTTAACAGCGGCTCAACTGCAGTACAGAATAGGACAAAGGCCCAAAGGACTGAGTTGGCAGTAATTCCAAACCCATTTAATCCTGTTACAAGAATATTGCTGCCGTCAATTACTGCAAAAGACAAAGCATCCGTATCCCTCTGCATTTTCTCCTCTGATGGCAAATTGATTGCAGATTTGAGCAATGCAGCACAGCAAAGTGACTCTGTTCTGTGGAATGGTCAGCATCAGCCATCAGGCATATATCTGCTGCAGGTCAAAATTGGTAATTCTACCTTAAACAGAAGAATAACTCTATTAAAGTAGGGGAAACACAATATGCCATTATTATTACTACTCGCCTGTTTTGCTTTCTCTGATGACATCTCGACATTAAAGTCTAATATTGTCGCATTTATCACTGCAGAAGGGGCAGACACATCCAATGTAACGATTAAGCAGACGTTGACAGATCTCGAAACATCTGCCCGTACTATTATGAAAAGCTGCTACCCGCGCGGCGGTTGGAGCGACATCAATTATGCCCAACCGCTAGCAATTGGCGGAGAATGGCAGGCGATTAAGCATTATGAGCGCATGAAACAAATGTCGATAGCATACTGCACAAAAGGGCAGAGCCTTTACAACAGTGACAGTTTAAAAACAGCAATTGAACTTGCACTTGACACTATTCACGACAACGTTTATTCCGGCGTTAGCAGAATCAATAATTGGTGGTACTGGTTTCAGGGAATCCCTATGTTCTACGGTCCTACACTGCTTCTTATGCAAGGCAAAATTGATTCTTCAATTCATGCAGAGGCAGTTACGACCCTGAAATGGTGTCTTGATCTGCCAAGTCCATCATCAAACCCCGGCGACATGGTGACACAGGCACTGGGTCTTCTCTATTACGGAGCCGTCTCCGGTGAGGTTTCCTACCTTAGCAGGGCAAAAACACTTGCGCAGGGAGATCTCACCATTCGAAACAGCATGGGAGACGGCATTCTGTCTGACTATTCATGCATTCATCATATGGATCAGCTTTACATAGGCGGATACGGTGCACAGGTCGCCGCCGACGGACCTAAATACCTTATCTATACCGCCGGCACAAGCTATACACTCGGACAAAGTTATCTTGACGCATCAACAAACTTTAATGCACACGGAACAGCTTGGTCACTTGACAATGTTTACTACGATATCTCAACAATAGGTAGAAATGTAACCAGAGCCAGTCAACTTGCAAACAGCACTTACGGACTAACAGCCCTGCTACTTTCGTCAGCATATTCAAGTCCATTTCAGAACCGCTTCATAAGCGCCTCAAAAAAAATGCTCGAGTCTTGGACAGCGTCTGTTCCTATCGAACTTGCAGGATACATATCAACAGTCTCTGCATCACCAGTCGTCTCCTCATGGCCTATAGGTCACCGAAATTTCTTTATGAGCTATTTCACTGTTCACAAAAGAGCAGACTACCATTTTTCTGTTAAAATGATGGCACCCGGTATAACAGGTTCAGAACTTGTAAACAATGAAGGTAAAAAATCTTGGCATCTTTCCGACGGCATGACATACATACTGCGCAAAGGCGATGAGTATAACATAAACAATGTCATTGCAACTCTTGACTGGAACCGGTTACCAGGCATAACCGTTCAGAAAAAAGCATATCCCTCAGGAGAGGTACATTCAAATTCAAAAGCATTTGTCGGGGGTGTTGAGTGTGGAACATTTGGAACTTCAGCAATGGACTTCTCAAGCTCAGGAGAGCTCGTAACAGCAAAAAAGAGCTGGCATTTCTTTGATAATGAGATAATATGTTTGGGAAGCAACATTGATTGTCCATCAACAGATACTGTAGAAACAATCATCAATCAGCGCCCACTCTCAAATGCAACAGAACCGTTAATTGCAGATGGCGCTATTATTTCCAATACTCTACCCTGGTCAGGAAAGCTGCCAGGTATTAAGTGGGCATTTTGTGATAGCATAGGTTATTACTTTCCCGGCGGAGCAGACATATCAGCCAAAATGGCCAGCCAGAGCGGACGCTGGAGCGATATTGGAATTGGTGATGCTACAACTCGCACAAACAACTTCTCTACTATTTGGTTCAACCATGGCACAAATGTAAATAACGGATCATACAGCTACGCTGTGCTTCCAAATAAAAGCGCATTCGACATATCAGCCTATTCAGCATCACCGGCCTTCAGAGTTATTGAAAACAGCGATACTCTTCACGCCGTTGAGAACAGCTCGCTCCGCGCAGTATCTGCTGTTTTCTGGAAAAAAGGTGAAATTACACTGCTAAGATCCGACAGTCCTTCAATCGTGTTCTGCAGAGAAACAGAGGACTCTTTATATTTCTCAGCAAGTTATCCTCCTAAAAAAAGTGTTGAGCTTCGTTTTAACATTGACAGACCACTTGCACTGATATCTTCAACTCTTTCTCCAACCGTTTCTACCGACAGCATAAGAACAATTTTAACATTCCGAACACCCGGGAATGGAAACGGCATTAACGCCATATTCAGAAAAATCAAGAAGGGGTTTGGCTATGTTCAGTGCGTAGTAGCTGATTCAGCAACAGGAAGCCCCTTGCGTGGTGCACTTTGTACAATAAAGGAAGAACGGCCTAATAGCTCTCATACAGATTCATCCGGTAGAACAATTGTAAAAGCTGACACAGGTACAAACACCCTCACAATAACTGCAAACGGCTATCGCCCCTTTCATGAATCACAGATTACAATTAATATCAACGACACAATACGGCGAAACATCTCACTTAGCAGACTGCCTGTCATAGGAGTGAAAATACTGCCTGAACGTTCAACAGCGTCACTCTCAGACTCTATGAAACTTACTTTGGTACAAGTTTATGGGGATAGTTCGGTGAAACCAGCAGCAGGACAGCTCTTTTGGACATCCCAAACACCTTCGCTTGCCACTGTTGATCAGAGCGGCTTTTTCAGAACACTCTTTTCAGATGGCACTGTTTCTGTCAGCTGCAGTTCGGCGATTCTAAATATGGCCACTTCGATTGACATTTATATTAGGCCCGTTTATAGAATTATGCCTTCAGCAGATGCATATATTCGGGGCGGGACCTATTCATCGGCCAATTATGGAAACGATTCAATTCTTGTATTAAAGAATAATGGTGATCCCGCATACTCAAGAAAAGTCTTCCTGAAGTTTTCCCTCTCCTCTATTCGCCATGCTAAAATTGACTCTGCCCGTTTTTTCGGATATTTCGGCGATGCAACATCTTCCAAAATATCAATCTATCGAGTCACCAACGATTTATGGTATGAAAATCAGATAAATTGGAATAACGCGCCTCTTTTTTCTTCAATAATCGACACAATCAAACTAATATCGATACCAGGATGGAAAAGTCAAACCTTAGGCGGCAGCATATCTGAAGAATTCAATGGTGACAAGGTAGCCTCAATAGCGCTCTTTAATGATGCGGCTGACGACCTATACCCCACTATGAAAAGCCGCGAAAGTGCAGTGCACTCACCCTATATTGAAATATATGCGTCAGGCTCAATAACAGAAGTATTCAAACAAAATGTTAATGATTTTTTCAGTATAAATATTGCCCCGAACCCTTTTAATCCAACCACATCAATTCATTATCATGGCCACAATCCTGCCAACACTATGAAAATATCCATCTTTGATATTAGTGGCCGCACAATTCACTGCCAAACATATAACCAAGAAAAATCTTCAGGCGTTATCACCTGGAACGCTGAAAAGAATGCTGCTGGCCTTTACATTATTGAAGTCATTTCAGGAAAAGTCATCTTTAATGAGAAACTGCTACTAATTAAATAAAGGATTTTATATGAGAACGTTTCAAATCATCATAATAATTACAGCGGCAATACTATTTGCGCTGCCAGCAAAAAACATCACCACAAATGGGGCATGGTGCTGGTTCACCGAACCTCGGGCAATAACATCCAACGGTACAACCTATACCGGATGGGTATCAAAAGAAGGGGATATTGTTGCAGCATCAATTAATGCTGCAACTCATGACGTTGACACTGCGATTATGCATACAAGACTCCAGGTAGATGACCACGCTAACCCGTCATTTTTGATGTGGCCTAACGGAAAACTTTTCTGCTTTTACAGCGCACACAATGATTCCCGCATAAGAATACGTACTTTGCAAACACCAGGCAGTTTTCACTCATGGACTTCAGAAGTAGGCATACCGATGGCTAACATAACCGACTACCCTTGTCCTCATATGCTGCCATCAGAAGATTCGGCAATCTATGTTTTCTTTCGAGGCGGTCCAGCCTGGAATCCCTACTTCATCAAGTCAACAGACAAAGGCTCGACCTGGAGTTCAATACGTCACTTCATCTCTTCTCCAGGAGCACGCCCATACTTTAAATTTGTCAATAACGGCAAAGATGAAATCCATGTAATCTTTACTGATGGTCACCCTCGGGATAAATTCAATAATGTTTACTATGCCTGTTATAAAAACAACAATCTTTACAAGGCAAATGGTACACTCATCAAGTCGATGGACGCCCTCCCCCTTCTGCTAACTGAAGCAGAAAAAATCTATGATGCAACCGCAAACAATGCTAAGGCATGGGTATGGGATATAGCTCTTGATAGTGCCGGAAGACCGGTTGTAGCTTATGTTAATTTTCCAAGCGACAGCGACCATCGCTACCGTTTCATACGCTGGGATGGAACACAATGGAGAGATCAGGAATTGACAAAAGCAGGACGCTGGTTCCCTCAAACTCCATCCGGTTCCTCTGAATCAGAGCCAAACTACTCTGGGGGCATACAACTTGACCATTCGAATCCATTCAAATTGTTTTTATCTAAACAGGATTCTGTTACAGGTGTATTTGCCATTGAGCAGTGGATTTCAAAGGATTACGGCACAAGCTGGAAAAAAACTAAAGTAACAGGTGGACTTGACTCATTAACAGTTCGCCCTGTTATTCCGCATGGAACAGGCTCTGGAATGGAATTCATGTTTATGCGAGGAAGCTACATTCACTATACGGACTACAACACATCAATACACATGATAAGAACGATAGATACCACTCCACCTACAACACCAGCCAATCTGGAAGCAACAGTAGGCATGGATGGTCTTGTTACACTTAGATGGAATGCATCCACAGATAATGAGACAGCCATTTCAGAATACAGAATAATGCGTGGAACATCACGCACCAACATGGTTTTCACAAAAAAGGTTTCAGGATCACTGTTAACAACAGGCGATCCTTTTACGGGTAGTGCTGATTCTATTTATTATTCTGTAATAGCCCTGAATGGTAATGGCAATCCAAGCTCTTCAAGCAATATTGTTTCTGCTGTACTGCCGCCGATTAAAAGTGCTGAAATCAAATCACCTGCCGATACTATTGAAAGCCTTGTCTCTATACAGCTTAAAGTGTATGCTTCTTACGATAATGGTTTTGTCGATTCTTCGAATGCAGGAGTTACATTTACAGCACTCGATCCATCTATTGCCAGAATTTCTGTTGGAGGAATAGCAACTGCAGGCGATACAATCGGTACAGCACGTTTTGTAGCTAGAAGAAGCGGAACATGGCTTTTTGATACCTGCACAGTAATTATCAAGAGAGGAACTATCAGATATCTGAGAAGATTTGATTTTAGATGCACAGCAGATCCAGTTAAGACTGGATGGATATCTGAAAACGGCGCTGCCTATGACTCTGCAAAAGGATATGGGTGGACGGGATGCGCAACTCTTCCAGCCTCCCGCTGTGATCGGGCTGGAGGTTCTCTGCTTGGAACTTTTGCCCTGATTCTTGGTCAGAACTGTACAACCGGTAAATTTCAAGTGGCATTGTCTGATGGAGATTATCTTGTCAGAATAGGACTTGGAGATGCATCGTATCCAACCGAACCACTTGAGGTGAAACACAACGGCACTACAATAGCAACCTACACAAATCCGGGCAATCTTAATAATGGGTATTCTGTCTGCGATGCTGCAATAACTGTCTCAGGCGGTAATGGAGCCGGTTTCATTGTCAACGGCACACCAAATGCAAAAATATCATACATGATCATTCTTTCCAGCCAGGGCATTGCGCTTTCTAGCGTAGCTGATGACAGCTTAAATCCAGGCTCAACAACCATGCAAAAATCAAACATAAGTAAAACTGAAACATTCATAAACCCATTTCCTAATCCATTCAACAGAGATGTAATGTTTGACTTTGGTATTCCATCCGATGGTAAATGCAAAATTGATATTCATTCCATCGACGGTAAACTAATTAAGCAGCTTTTTAACGGGTATGTTAAAGCAGGAAAACAGACAATAAAATGGAGCGGTGTTGACAATAATGGCAATAAAGTGCCGGCAGGAATATACTTCGCCAGAATAAATTCCAGAAACATAACCAAGTCGGTCAGGATTATGCTGTCAAACTAATTGGCAAAAAAAGGAGTAATTTTGAAAAACATTTCAATTCTGCTAATATTGATAGCTGCATTGCCGATCTACTGTACAGACATTGACTCGCTTACTTCACGTCTTCGTGCAGAATACAGCTCAGTTGACACAACGGGCGCTGGAGCTAAACTGTCAGGCCAACTGGCAAATGGCTCTTGGTCTGATATCAATTATGCTGATCGGTCCAGCGCAACATGGGCTCCGCAGACGCACATAAGCCGGGTTCGTTCCATGGCTGCAGCTTTTATAAAAAGCCAAGGCGCTGATACGGCTATGAAACGCGGTGTTATTGCAGGCCTCGATTACTGGTTCATTAACGATGCTTCAATATACAGCAGTAACTGGTGGTATAATGATATCGGCCAGCAACTGGACATAGGGCCAACCCTTGTTATGATGAAATCATACTTAGACAGCTCACGCATAGCGCAAACAGTGCACTTTCTCGATACAATGTCAGTAAGCTTGCAAATGACCGGCCAGAACTTAATGTGGACTGCCCAGCAGAAAGTATGGAAAGGATGCGCACTCGATTCTTCCTCAATGATAACAACCGGATTGAATCTTATCAAAAATGAAATCAAAATAACCAACGGAGACGGCATACAATCTGATTTCAGTTTTTATCAGCATGGTCCGCTGTTGTACAACGGAGGATATGGGCGAGGATTCATGGAGGATGCTGCATTCTGGCTTGTTGTGACACAAGGCCTGGTTTACGCATTTGATGCAGCTAAAGTAAGTGTAGTAACCAGCTTCATACTTGACGGAAGTCAATGGATGATTCGACGAGGCAACTGGGATTTTGCATGTGGCGGTAGAGAAATATCACGACAGGGATTTGGCAATTACAACTCTGCATTCAACAGTAAACTTCTTGCCATTCAGTCACCACGCAGTGCCGAACTTCAATCTATGGCATCACACACGAAAGGACTAAACGATTCAGCTCTCACAGGGGACAAACACTTTCCACGCAACGACTACCATGTCAAGCGTACAGCAGATTATCATTTTTCTGTACGTATGTGTTCCAAACGGACAATGGGATCGGAAGCAATAAACGGAGAGCACAAAAAGAATTATTACATCCCCTTTGGCGCAACAACACTTATGCGACGCGGAGATGAATATAACGGCATCTATCCAATCTGGGATTGGGGTCGGATACCAGGAGTGACATCTCCTCACAAGGTCAACCCTGGCGCAGCTGACATGACAGGAACAACAGATTTTGTCGGAGGTGTTTCTGACGGAAAGCATGGAGCTGTGGGCTTCGATTTTAAATGGGATCAGACCATTGCAAAAAAAGCGTGGTTCTGTTTCGATGATGAAATCGTTGCCTTAGGCAGCGGAATAACAGGCGCAGGAGGAAGCCCTGTATTTACTTCAATTAATCAGTGCTTTTTAAAAGGAACTGTCGTTGCAGCTACTGATTCAGGAACGGGTACAGTTCAATCTAACGGTAGCCGGGTAATTAACAATCCGAAATGGATCTATCACGACAGTGTTGGTTACTGTTTTCCAAAACCGGTTGCTGTAAATGTAGCAAACCAATCCCAGAGTGGTAACTGGTATTCAATAAACAATATGTACACAAGTGCAACTGTAACCGGCGATGTGTTTTCTCTATGGATTGACCATGGTATCAATCCAACAAACAGCAGTTATGAATATGTAATCATTCCAGGCAAATCAGAATCAGAAATCAAAAATTATTCCAAAAATATTCCTGTACGTACTATCATAAATACACAAGACATACAGGGAGCAAGACATGATAGTTTAGGAATATCAGGAATAGTGTTTTATGCACCAGGTACAGCTGTAATTCGATTCGGTCTTGCTGTAGCT
>JAEUSG010000214.1 GCA_016788315.1 Fibrobacterota bacterium
ATATGTTATTTTTAGCGAAAATTGGCTAATCAGCACCATTTTATTAACATCAATTAATTCTAAATATACAGTTAATATTGTAACAACCTAAACGGCAACAATACTATAAGCTTAAGGTTCGTAGGTGATTGATGGACCAAAAAATGGATAACTGGGATAATTACGCAATTATCCTTATGCAACCATAGGCTGGTCAAATTAATTTAGAGAAATATTTTCCTTCAGAACTTGAACATCTACTTTCATGGTATCAACATCTTTACTCTTTGACGCCAGAGCAGCGGCAACACCGGCAGCTTCGCCAGTAGCCATGGCAGTTGGCGTAACTCGTAAAGCTGCTGCCGCCTCATGCGTTGCAGAAAGACAGCGTCCGCAGACAAGAAGATTCGTTACCCCTTTGGCAATCAACGATCTATATGGGACAGTGTAGGTTGCCCCTTTTCGAAGTTTGATGTCAATATTTCCTGCACCATCAGGATTGTGAATATCTATTGGATAACCGCTTTCAGCTATTGCGTCCTCAAAACGGGTCTCTTTCAGGAGATCGTCTGACGTAACAATATACTCTCCCTTGATTCTACGAGATTCACGTATTCCCATCCAATCAGATGCAGGAAGAATAACGCAATCTTTAAAACCGGGGATATACTTTTTAAGAAAACGGTGGATTTCAAAAGCCTGTCTACGCCCCTCTATTTCTGCTCTGCTCATGGCAAATGGGTCAAACATGTCATAGCCGATAAGTCTGCTTGTATTTACATTTACATAACCTTTTTCGTTCATTTCAAAGAAGAGAACTGTTTCACGCTGAATAGTAAAATCTCCATTTCTCTTTGCCTCTTCCAGCTTAGAATAGAACCCGCAAACTGACAGCCTTTCTGCCTTTTCTATCATCCCTCTACCGCCTTCTAAAGTTCGAAAATCTTCAGGATGATTCGCCATATATTCTATAATTGCCTCCCGGTCAACATTACCGAGAAGAATGTTTTTTGTCATCGGCTGTGTTAAGCCATCTTTTTCACGTCCCTTTACAGTTGGGCAGCCTGCAAGTACTGCTATATCAGCATCACCGGTTGCATCAATAAAGACTTTAGCATTGATAGAAGTTCTTCCACCTTTGTGACAAACTGAAATGGCTGTTATTTTATCATCTTTTTTTACAATATTGTCAACCTGAGCATGATAGAGAAGAGTCACCCCAGCCTCAAGAGTTTTTCTTTCAAGTGCGTATCGCATTGCTTCAATATTGAATGGAGTGACCGTTTCTACATAACCTGTTGTGTCGGATATGTGCCCCGGCGAAAAGCCTTCTGCTTTTAGTAGCGAGATAATTTCATCGGCAATGCCTTTTATAGGCTGCTTACCCCAGGCATGAAAGGTCATCATCGGGGCAACCCCCATGTTGGTTAATGCCCCTCCCAATGAACCATGTCTTTCAACTAGAATTGTCTTGTAACCCATTCTTGCAGCAGCAATTGCAGCACATGTTCCGGCAGGCCCACCACCACAAACAGCTATATCAAAATCAATATTTTCCATGGAAACCTCATTAGGAGACTTTATTGCAACAATCTATTGCTACAATAAAGATATACCTACTAAGCCCATTTGTCAAATGATTTATTTTTAATACTTAAACTTCAGCAATACACTCAATCTCTACTCTGGCGTCCAGAGGGAGCCGTGCAACCTGTATGGTCGATCTGGCAGGACGATGAGCTCCGAAGGCTGCTTCGTATATGACATTCACCTCTTTAAAATCATTCATATCGGCAAGAAACATGGTCGATTTTACAACTGAATTCATTGTAAGTCCCTGTGATTCCAAAAGCCCCTTCACGTTCTTAAGTACTTGATTTGCCTGCGACTTAACGTCATCTCCAGCCATTTTTCCGGTTGCAGGATCGATTCCAAGTTGACCGGAGAAAAATATCAGATTTCCAGTTCTCATTCCCTGTGAATATGGGCCGATTGCTGCCGGGGCTTTGTCCGTTTTTACATGTATCATCTGTCACTCCTTTGAAAAACCTTTTAATAGGTGTTCGGTTGTTTTTATTATCTTCTTGGCTGAAAATTATCGACCAGAAACACTTAAAATAATACGAGGAGGATTCACCGTGCCAGCAGTAAAAATCTGTATCATCGGAGGAGGTTCCGCTTACATGACTTCCATGTTCGGAACAATTGCCCGCTATGTCCGCGATGGAGGTCTTGCAGGTTCAGAAGTTGTTCTTACTGACATTGAAGAGAAATCTGTAAAGACAATGACAGAATGGGGCAACGCCGGAGCAAAGAATGATGGCCTCAAACTGAAATTCAGCTATGATATGAACCTTGAGCGCGCCCTTACTGGATCTGATTTCGTACTCTCCTGCATCCGTCCAGGCGGACTCGACAGCCGTTTCCTTGACGAAACAATTCCTGTAAAATATGGCGAACTCGGAAATGAAACTGTGGGTGTCGGCGGTGTATTCATGGCACTCCGGACAATTCCTCATGTTGTAAAAATTGCAGAAGCCATACAAAAAAAGTGTCCTAATGCATGGCTTGTAAATTATACAAACCCGACAAACATGGTTTGCGACGCATCTGTCCGCGCAGGTCACAAGAAAACTCTTGGCCTTTGCGACGGCGTATGGGGAGTAAAATGGCTCTGCGCAAAACTTCTTAAAATTCCAACAACACGTGCGCACGAAATTGATGCCTACGTTTCCGGCGTAAACCACCACACATGGGCTCTGCGCCTCGAACACAAAGGCAAAGACCTTTACAAAATCATGGACAAACTCATCGCGAACACAGACCTTCGCGGCAAAGCAGGCTATGAACCGATTGACACAAACCCTCTCTTAAATGAGGTTGAAGCTGACTGCTGCCGCCTTTACAAACAGTTCGGCATCCTGCCCGGCACCGTCTACTATTCTCGCTACTACTACGCATACAAAAAACTGATGGGCCACTATCTTGATCCAAAGCATGAGTTCCGTTCACAGTGGCTCAAGAACATGCGTGCAGAAAAACTCAAAGATATTGCAAAGCAGATGAAGACCGGCAGACCGACTCTCGTTCCGCACGACCTTGAAGATGCGGCACACGGCGACCAGGCAATCGGAGCAATTCACGGAATCGCAACAGATGCTAAGTTCCTTGAAGCTGTTATTGTTCAGAATAACGGTGCCGTTCCAAGCCTTCCTAAAGATGCACAGGTTGAGGTTACATGCCGCATGACCAAAAACGGTCCAAAGGCAGTAGCAGTACCTCCACTACCACTTGCTGTTGACGGCATGGTTCGCGATGCCTACATATTCGGAAAGCTTTCTGTTGACGCTGCAATGACAGGCGACAAGAGACTTGTGTATCAGGCTGCAATGGCGCATCCTGCTCACAGAGATCTTGACGTAATTACAAAGGTGATTGAAGATCTTTTCAAGGCACATAAAAAATATCTCCCTCAATTCAACGGAAAGAAATAAACTTAAGGAGCAAACGCATTATGGAGTCCGCACTCACCCTTTTGCCTGATATTTATGTAAGACCGGAGTTCGATGCATCACAGGCCGTTGTTTCCTTCACTTGTCCAGGCGGTTGCAGCAGCGCCAGCTGGATAGTTCGTGCCTCTGGAAAAACAATAGCGGTAGGCAACGTTCCGCCATCTGTAAATGGTGTTGTAAGTTTTACAGTCGATCTTCCGGGATTCACACCCTGGTCTGTTCACAACCCTTACCTTTACGCTCTCGTACTTACAATACGCATGAACGGTAAAGAGGTACAGGTCGAACAGAAATTCGGTATGAGCAAGGTAGAGACACGCAACAATAAAATCTACTTCAACAACCGTGAAATTTTCCTTAAAGGTGTAATCAGAGGCCGTGAAGCTCACGACCATCCGAACCTTATGAATCTTCCTGAAAAGGAGTACTACAGAAAGTACATTCAGGAGGCTAAAGCCTACGGATTCAACTTCATCCGCTTCCACTCACGTATTCCAAACAATGTTTACTTTGAGGTTGCAGATGAACTCGGTATGCTTACCCATATTGAGATCAGGAAGTATTTCGGAAAGTATCAGAAGGAACGCAAAGCACTCGACGACCTCGACGACAAAAATCCGGAGCTTGTTGATCCGGAAGACTGGAAGAAAGCTGTTCAGGAGGTTCGCAACCATCCATCTATGCTGGTTTACTGCATGGGCAATGAAATCAACAAGCCGGGCAACAATCCGGGTGTGCGCAAAACTTTTGTTTTAACGCGCGAACTCGATCCGAAAAAGCTCTTTCTTGACACATGCGGACGCGGTGAATACGACCGTGCCAATGTTGATATCGACGTAAAGCACATGGGATACTACTGCCCGTGGGGACCTCATTACGGCATGTTCAACACTGCCAACCAGTGCGGTGTTTTCGGCTCAATCAAAGGCGTTAAAGTTTACGTTAATTCCGACGAAAAAGAGAAAAAACAGCAATGGAAGATGCAGCGTGAGATTCCTGTCAAT
>JAEUSG010000220.1 GCA_016788315.1 Fibrobacterota bacterium
CAAACTTAAGAACATCGTATTACGGCTGCTTATTGTTTATTTGCAAGGAAGACCATCTCATTCTGAGCTAAGATAGATTGGCAATGATCTTAGGTTGGTTATAGTGGTGAATGGAATTGTTCACGTGAAGTATAACCACAAAGTTTTCGATATTGTTCCAGAATCTCTTTTTTGATGTCGAAATAGATGCGACACATCCAGATTTATTGTCACTTTTCCATCCTCAAACAACCAGAATACACCTTGGACGTGGACCATTTTCAGAGAAAATACAACGTGTTCCCTCTCCCAACCAAACTTCAATACTTGAGAATCTCCTACATCGATGACTATATGTGTGCTATGTTGCCACCTGGATTACAAGTGCTTGTTATTTCTTCAGGTCTCATAACAAGGAATGGAGCCTCAAAACTTCCAAAGTCACTTACGTCTCTCACGGCCGACTTGGATGTGTTTGACAACAATGAATCAATGTCATATCTACGACATATAACAAATTTCAAGTTTCTGATCTTTGGGCCACCGCGTCACAAGATGGATTCGAATTGGCTTTCGTTCCTGTACCACCCTCCCTCATCTTCTTTCCCAAACCTCAATCATGACTGCGTATCTGGGTGCACATACATCGCTGGCAACAACGATCATTTGACCTCATTGACAATTGAAAGTATGCATTCTCCTGATATTCTTCCCCAGGTCCAGAAACCCTTCTTTGATGCACTTCAACATTTCAAAAACTTGAAAACACTCAAAATACAGCGTTGTGCAGGCATCTCAAGTGATTGGCTTTGTTTGATTCCTCAAAATGTGACAGATTTGGAACTTTCCCTGAGCACTGCCCCAACTGCAAGTCAACTTTCAATGTTACCAACATGTCTTAAATACTTGGATCTAGAAGTTGTAGAAGTTGGAGACAAGATATGCTTCGAATGTGATTGGACTGATGAGATTCTTCAATCACTTCCTCGCTCACTCCACCAATTCTGTATCAATGCTAGAGACTTTCCAAACTTGACAAAACATATGTATGAGTACCTGCCACCGAACTTGCAAATCTT
>JAEUSG010000227.1 GCA_016788315.1 Fibrobacterota bacterium
TAGTACAGCTCGATTGCACCAATCAATTTCTTTGCCTTTTCGGGAGGGTTCCATCTTGCTTTGCTTTGATAGGAGGAGCTGTTGTATTGTGTATCGCAGGTGAACCCCTGTTTCTCAAGAAAAGATTTTGGCTGTAAAGCCATCATGAAAGATTGTATGAACGGTAAATCAAAGACTGAGCGCCCTATAATTTTAAAGGCTTTCTTTTCCTGAGGGTAGTAAATGAGCATAGAACTGCCATTTAGCGTCATCCTCTGTTCAACAGGCTTATTTATCGAAATGCGGATTAGACCGCTTTTATCATATAAAATAAACCCCTCTGCTGAATCTAAATGGTTTCGTTCGTTTATGATTCTTTTAAAACCAAGGTTTATCGTGGAAATTTGTGAAAAAATGAATATAGGAGATGTGAGAGCAATAAAAAGGACGATGTGGTGTTTACTAATCATGTTCTTTAAGTTATAAACACAGCACATCGTCCGTAATAGTCGTTTTATGGAAGTATTAATATGTGGTTGTTGTTGTCGTTGTAGCGACACTTGCCACCATGACCACATACAGTACTACTGATACAACCGTACCAACGATACAGCCATTTCTCGCTTTTACACTCTGGATAGACTTGCCTTTTTCCTTAAAGGCAGAAGTGTAGGCGATAACGTAGTTGGAAGATTTACCGATAAGTCTAGATGCCGGTGGTGTGGGCTCAACTACATAAGCGATCAGCCAGCCAACCCAGCCAAGTAGACAGCCAATTGCAAACCATGTTCCTCCGCCGATTTCTGCTTCAGCGTCAGAATATGCATCAGCAACTGGATCGCCGCCAGCATCTGACGAAGAACCGAAACTTGAACTGCTGGACTCCTTGTACTTGGAATTTTCCAGGTCCTGGGCTAAAACAGGCGTCGCAACCATAACTAGTGTCAGGATTATAGCGACCATACGAAAAACTTTGCTTTGAAGATTGAACATGTCTTCTCCTTTAAGGGTTTAAGTTTGTACCAATTGCGAACAATAAATACTTATTAATGGTCAACGATGTCAATAAAACTATTGCCACCTAAGAAAGTAATATTAGTTGCTGTTTAGAACACCTTTTTTTGCTATATTATGTCATAGTAAATCGGTATTCCTACTAAATAAGGAGAGATTATGTTCAAGGTTTTTATGGTCGTCCTCTTAGCAATAATACCTGCTTTTGCAGGGAAATTTGTTATTCTGTATTCAGATTTAGGTGCACCAGCGAATGAAAAACTGGGTATTATGTTCCGGCAAATCGGAGGTGTTCTTTCTTCAACACACACTTATGAGGTTGAGAGTGATCATGCTCAAGAGCATTTTCTCAGTTCGGTTGATTCACTAACAGCTCATTTGGAACGGAAAGGGGCACAACGGATAGCTGCTTTAAGTATTAATGTATTAAGTCCAAAAGTATTCTATAACATCATTATCATTGATGCTGCTGATAAAAAGAAGGTGAATTCGTTTAGGTTCGTTGCAATGACAAATGAGGATTTCGAAGTAATAATTAACAGATTGTCCAAAATGCTTGGTAATAATGAGGCATGGGTCAATACAGAGAACATGGATGATATAGCTCTTCGCGACACACAGAAGCGTAGACAAAAAAATAACGGCAGAACAGCCTTTTATATGCAGTTTGGTATCATGTCCCCTTTAGGTGAAAGTTTACGGCGTCAGGCAAGCTGGCACTATGATACCACGTTCATACAGCCCGACCGGTTCATGAATTTTGGTCTAGGCATATCTTATGATGTAAGAAAGTATTTCATAGAGGCTGATTATGAGCTTTTGGGATTCTCTGGAATGTCGTTTGGTATAGGAGGCGGATACTTTCTCCGTGATGCCTCAATAGCTCCGTATGTTGGATTGTCTCTTTCTGCAACATGGTTATATAATACTGTAGAACCCGATAAGCCTTATCAGCCTGATACGACCGGATACTACTTTTACAATGAAGATTATGATTATGATTTTAAGGATGATGTGGGATTCAGTGTAATGCCAAGGCTTGGAGTTAAGGCTCTAAGAGATCATAGCTTTCAACCATTCTTTGAAATTGGAATGCCTATAGTTTTAGGGAGCAAGCGTATTGAAAAGATTTTTGGAGCCAGACTCGGGTTCGCATACGCATTTTAAAGTGACCATAGTTGACTATTGAGTACTCTCAGAAGTTGCCGACTACGTATATATCCGTAATTTTGGTAATGTTGGTGATGACAGTCTCAGCACTGGAAGATAAAAATTCTTTTTCAGAGAAAAAGTGGTCTGAAAGTGTTATGGCTACGGATTCATTAATGTTAAGTGTCTCACATTTCAAAAACGGTGAATATTTTAACCCTTGGAAACCAATGCCGGAAAAGGGTTTTCTTGAGGTAATGAAATGGCGTTTTCTATTAGAAAAAGAAAAATTCAGCGAAGAAGAGGAATCATTTCTTCCGAACACCGTTCCGGATGTTTTAAAGAAGATTAAAGAAACTAAAAATGACTTTGCCCTTTGGATAGGCCATTCCACCGTTTTGATCAAATTCAAAGGGCACTACTTTCTAACAGATCCGATGTTCTCAAATAGAGCTGTTATTCCTAAACGGTCAACTAAACCGGCGATCACTAGTAAAGAATTGCTCTCACTAAATGTTCCAATAACAGTACTTCTCACTCACAACCACTACGACCATCTGGATGCAAAGAGTATTAAAGCGCTCCCTGCCGGAACAGTTGTTTATGCCCCACTTGGCTTGAAAGAGATTGTAGAAAAGATGAACAGTAAGAAAGTTTATGAACTTGACTGGTGGCAGGCGGCAGACTTTTGCGATGGGATAAAAATTCATGCAGTTCCTGCACAGCACTGGTCGTTACGGGCATTCAGCGGACGAAATAAGACACTTTGGTGTTCATTTGTATTAGAAACACCTGAAGGATCAATATTTATTGGGGGAGATAGCGGATATTTTAAAGGTTTTCAGGAAATTGGACGGCGGTTTCCCGGGATTAAACTTGCACTTTTGCCAATTGGCGCTTCCCGCCCGAGATGGTTTATGCATTATTCACACATAAATTCAAGCGAGATGCTTCAGGCTGCGGCGGATCTTGGAGCTGCAGCAGTTTTGCCAATTCATTGGGGAGCTTTTCGCTTAGGTGAAGAGCCTCCCGGATATCCTGCGCTGGAATTGAAACGGATTATTTCTGCCGGTCAGACTGACTATAAAGGCCAAATACATCTTTCCGATTTGGGCGAGGTTTTTGGATTTTAAATTATCTTCTTAAGACAATGAGAATCAAAAGCAATACACTGTTCCAATGGTCTTTTGTGATTATCGCATTAATCATTTTGATACCATTTCTTGTGATGCCCCTATTGGGAATAGTTGAACGCGCTCTTTTCCCCGGCGGGAAATGGATGCCGCAACTTCTCGCCAATGTGTGCATGAGTCCTGCAATGTGGAGCGCGATAGCTAACAGCACTGTAATAGCTCTTATGGCGGTTGTTTTTTCCACAGTTCTTGCAATGCCTCTGGCCGTGATAAATGCAAAATGCACGTATCCATTAAAACGTTTACTTTCAGGTGTAACACTATTGCCTTTAATTCTACCACCCTTTGTTGGAGCTGTTGGAATAATGAGAGTCTTTGGCAGATATGGAATTGTCAACGCTCTTTTCGGCACAGCTCCCTATGATTGGCTAATAGAGGGTGGAATGGCAGGAGTCGCTTTTGTTCAGGCGCTTCACCTTTATCCAATACTCTACTTGAATATCACTGCTGCACTTGCAAATGCGGACAGTCAGCTTCTGGAGGCAGCAGCAGTGGCCGGTGCTGGAAAGAGACGGCGCTTTCTTGATATAACACTTCCGCTTGCCATGCCGGGAATTGCGGCAGGTGCGGTGGTTGTCTTTCTATGGAGCTTTACAGATGTAGGCACCCCTCTTATTATGGGGTTTCGAGATGTGATTGCGTCCGAGATATTTGACAGAACAACTTCGGTGAACAATGATCCGACCGGGTCGGCACTTGTGTTGTTTGTTCTGTTGATAACGGTTGCACTTATGCTGCCTGCAAGACGCTATCTGCAGGGTGACAGCAGTGGTTCAGGTTCAAAAGGGCTTCGAGGAACTGCTGAAATCAGTGTAAGCAAACGCGGAGCACTTTTTGCAATATATGGCGGATATGCCGTGTTGGCAGTTCTTACACTTCTACCGCATGCCGCTTTGATTGTAACCGCATTTGCAGGGGACTGGTTTATGACGGCGCTTCCGACTGAATACACAACAAAGTTTTTTGGTGAACTGATGACCGAATCAGGTGTAATGTCATCTGTCAGGAATTCGCTCTTTTATTCCGGAGCTAGCGCCACGCTTGATATTGTGATAGGCTTCGGACTCGCATATGCTGTGTCAAGAAAGAAACTCCCTTTTGCCGGCCTTTGGGATGCGCTGGTTATGCTTCCCCTCGTACTGCCGGGACTTGTTTTGGCCTTTGGTTATCTGGCTGCCTTTTCAGGAACACCGCTTGATCCGTTAAAGAACCCTGTACCTCTTTTGATAGCAGGTTATACAATCAGAAGACTTCCCTTTGTATTCCGTTCCTCTTATGCATCATTGCAGCAGGTGGGTCCATCATATGAAGAGGCAGCAAGAGTGTGCGGTGCCGGAACTGTTAGATCTATCTGGGATGTTACATTGCCATTGACTGCTGCCGGCCTTATCGGCGGAGGAATACTGGCTTTCCTTTTTGCGATGCTTGAAGTTTCAGAGAGTCTGATTTTAGCTGCCAAAGAGAGCTTCTATCCTATTACAAAGCAGCTCATTATGCTTATGCAGAAAGTGCCGGATGGCGAAACCGTAGCTGCTGCACTTGGTGTTCTCTGCATGGTCGGAATGGCTGCTGGTCTTATTCTTGCATCACTGCTTTTAGGTAAACAGATGGGGCGATTGTTCAGGATGTGAAGGTACCCAGTCTCCCGGTGGCTGAGGTCTTCGGCTTGAAAAGCCGAAGTAACTCGAAGCCACCGGGAGACAAGAAATGCAAACATAACGAGAGGCGACTTTTCAGAATTATTATATTTACACATAATCAAAACTAGAATGGAGTCAGAAATGAAAATTAAAATGAAGTTTGTTTCCCTCATGTTAATTTTGTCCAGTATCTTTATTTCTTCAAATGCTGCAACAACGCTTATTTCAGTAGACTCAACAAAACGGACAAGTTATGCAGTTGGAGTTGATATCGGGAAAAACATTGGAAGTATTCCTGTTGCTTTTGATATGCCTATGCTGCTAAAAGGTGTTGAAGATGCTTTAACCAAAAAAATGTTCCTGTACACCGATGAGGAAATGAAAGTTTCAGTTGAAGGTCTCCAGAAGGCATTGCAGAGCGCCGCAGCAAAGGCGACTAGTGGTCTTGCAGAGAAAAACAAAACTGAGGGTGCTGCATACTTAAAGGAGAATGGTAAAAAGGCAGGAGTGAAAACAACAGCAAGCGGTTTACAATACAAAGTAATAACAATGGGCAAGGGGAAGAAGCCTGCTGCTACAGACAAAGTAAAAGTACATTACAAAGGTACTTTGATAGATGGAAAAACATTTGATAGCTCATATGATCGCGGTGAGCCAATCTCTTTTGGTCTAGATGGAGTTATTAAGGGCTGGACTGAAGGGCTTCAACTTATGCCGGTCGGTTCAACGTTTCAGTTTGTAATTCCATCAGAATTGGCCTATGGTGATAACCCTCGTCAAGGTGGTCCTATCGGCCCTGGTGCTGTTTTGGTCTTTGATGTGGAACTTCTCGGGATCGAGTAAGTTAGTTCAGAATTGATATCTTTCTTGAATTACTTAGCTGTCCGTTCAGTTTTATGCTGATAAGATAAATGCCGGGGGCGCATTTTGCCCCTCTGTAATCTTTTAAATTCCAGATAGCATTGCCGTGGCCAGAAAGCCTTTTTCCAAGCGAAAGGTGTTGGATCAATCTTCCCTGATAATCATGAATATTAACTGTTGTGGTCGCGGCTTTATCGAGTATAAAGCTTATACGTGCTGCGCCAGACACTGGGTTTGGCGTAACAGAAAAGTATGATTTTGGAAGTGTTGTTGAAAGTAAAGCAGTCGTTGATGTGGTTATCGGGTAATCTTTAAAGGTCAGTGTTCCAAGACCACGTTTATTGCGTATATATGGACCCATGTAAGCTTTTGCCGTATCGCCCCAATAGTAAAAGGTGGGAATGTAACTGACTGTTGTTGCGTTGCTGCCTGTTGACAGATATAGACGTAATGTGTTGCCGATAGTGCGGGCGGAATCAATAATACCATGCGCTGAGTCGAATGTTATGTAATCCTTCATCGAGTGTCCCATTGTGTCTGCCGGCCAGAATACCGGCATGTCAAATAGTAGATCCACTGTTTTATGATCGGCAGCTGAATATGTCGCGGTTAAAATTCTTGCTGAGGTGATATTGCTGCTGTCTTTGCCGTAAAAATCACGGGCGTACACCGGGTGCCACCCTTTTGCAAGGTCAGCATATCCGTTTCCAGAGTAGTGACAACCGTCGAAGCCGATGGCACCGCAAGCAGCCATCACTGTAATGTCTGGCTTTGTTTCGCCGAGTGAACGTTGAAAATTACGGATCAGCGGATTAAATTTGGCAGAGCTGAAATACGTATTGCATCCGGCGTTTATCTGCTGAATGTAAATCTCTTTCAGGGCAGGGTAGTCCAAGTGCCACGATTTGTAAAGGCTGTCGAAAAGGGAAGGGTAGGTGTCGAAGCTGTAAGAAAATTCACCCTGATAGTAGAGCATGGCCTTGACCTGTTTGTCAAACCCGGCAAGGCGCATTCTCATAAGCAGTTTGCCGTAAAGTGTTGATGTGTCCGTTGGGTTAGCATTATTTCGCTGGTGCTGAGTAATGTGTGAACCTCCAAGAGCTCCGTTGACAATACAGATAGGTGTATTTTCGGAAGTTGCAATTAGTCTTCCGAGGTTTCCGCCTAGCATTCCGACACCGGCTGCTGCATCTTTTATTGAAAGAAAGCAGCATTTGTAACTTGCCTTCGCAAACAAAGGCAATAGTTTTTGTCCGGTGCTGTCTTTTGTGTATCCTACCGAACGAATCCATTCCGGTATTTCCCAGTCGTAGGCACCCGTTCCGCCTGCAGCAGCATTTGACTGACCGGTCATTACATATACGTCACCGCAAACAACGCTATCAGCTTTTAGAACAGTATCTGTACCAATGCTTGCACATATACGGTACTCTGACAGCTTTGATTCCAATCGAACTTTAACTGAAAAGAGAGCAGAGTCATTGTTGAAAATTAGGGTATTCTTTTTTGTTAGAAGGTGAATACGGTTTTCATATATAGTTAATGCTAAACTATCTGATGTTTGTCCAATAATCTTGCCCGAGATAACAATTGTTCCCGAATCAGAAGGATCTCGCTGATATAATTGATACTGGCGTGGAAGCGTATCAAATACAACGGTATATGCCGAAGCTATTGATGTGATAGAGATGATTAAAGCTAGAGCAAGTTTCATAAAAGTCCTCCTTAGTAATGAAATGATAGGAGATTATTGTTCAAAATGCTATATATAATTGAGTAATTATGCATTAATTCTGATAATATGAAATATTTAGATATATATTCAGACCTGAAAACGCGAATAAACAGAGGCACATATGGAAAAGGGGGACGGCTTCCCTTCGTTTCAGAGTTGGCCGCAGAATATAATGCAAGCCTGGCAACAGTTCAGCATTCTGTAAACATGCTGAGTGCAGAAGGGCTTGTTAGGGGGGTGCGTTCGCAGGGGCTGTTTGTTCAATCACCTGCAGAAAATACATTGATGTCAAGTGGCAGGAAAGAGAGACGGATAGGTATCCTTTGCAAGGGGCCGCTATTACGCTGGCTTGCCATGCCCTATTTTGCTGAAATATGCAGAGGTATTGAACATACGTTGGATTTGGCCGGAATCAGGTGCTACTTTATCACGTGCAAGTGGAAATCGTACCAGGAAATTCTAAAGGAGATAAGGGTTCTTGAGCTTGAATCTCTCTGTCTGGTTGATATCCAGGATAAACCACTTCGCACCTTTTTAGAGGGGGCACGGCTGCCGATGGTGTATACCGACATTTACGAGGCGCGCGGACGAATACCGCTCGTTCTGGGAGATAATGTACGAGGTGGCTTTCTCTCTGCACAAAAAATGATCGCGGAAGGCCACCGCCGTCTACTGTTTATTTGTGCCAGGCAAAAGAGCGGGGAAGCCGTTGAAGCGATGGCTCAGCTGAAATGGAAAGGGATACAGGAGGCTGCTTCGAGGCAAAAAGGGGTTAAACTTTACAGAAGGGTTTATAACGCCGCCGAAAAGGGGTCGGAAAACGAATTGACGCAGATTCTTGACAAATATCGTTACTGCACAGCTATTCTTATGCCCGGTAAAGGACTATTTGAAGAGGTTAAGAAGGTTATGGAAAAAGGTTTTTCGAGTCTCATATCAAAAAGAGATTTTGTGTTATTCGATTGTACTGATAAAGCCACGTACATAGGAGAAAAAAAGGTTTTTGTCTGTCGATGGGATGGAATAGAAATGGGCCGGAAGAGTGCAGAAATACTTGTTGGTCAATTAACCGGCAGGGCACGGGTAAACTACGTACCAATGTGGGTGGAATAAACTGAAGATTGCAGTGTTTTGAGCCATATTTTATCTTATACAACTCCGTTTTAAGAAATAACTTTCAAACCTATCATAAGGAGATTTCCATGGCCCGTTTTTCCCGCATCCAGGTATTAAATGCAATGTACGACATCAGCCTAATTCCTGTATTCTACAACGCTGATTTTGAAACAGCGAAAAATGTTGTTGCCGCCCTCTCAAGAGGTGGCTGCAAACTTGTAGAGTTTGTGAATAGAGGCGATCATGCTGTTGAGGTTTTTGCTGAACTCGAAAAGTTCTTCCGCAAAGAAGATCCAACCCTTGTTCTTGGAGCAGGTTCCATTGTTGATCCGTTTACTGCTGCAGCCTATATCAATGTAGGCGCAAACTTTATTGTTGGCCCTACACTGCATGCAGAAGTGGCCAAAATCTGCAACAGAAGAATGATACCTTATAGCCCGGGCTGCGGCAGTGCTTCTGAGATTTCATACGCACAGGAACTTGGCTGCGAAATATGCAAAGTTTTCCCGGGCGAATGCGTCGGCGGACCAAAATTCATCAAATCAGTAATGGGTCCAATGCCATGGACACGCATGATGCCAACCGGCGGTGTTAAGCCAACCCGCGAGTCAGTAACCGAGTGGATTGAAGCAGGCGTTGCCGCTATGGGCATGGGTTCTGAGCTTGTAACAGCTGATGCAATCAAAGCAAAAGATTGGCAGGGGATTGAGAATAAGGTGCGTGAAACTATAGCGCTTGTTCAGGAAGTAAAGAAGAATAAAAAGAAATAAACAACTAAAAAAATACTAAGAGGAAATTTATTATGGCAGCACTTAAATTAAGACCAGCCGAAGAATGTAAATATGATATCCTAAGCTTAGGCGAAGTTATGCTTCGTCTGGATCCGGGTAACGAACGCATCTGGACAACCCGCACATTCAAAGTGTGGGAAGGCGGCGGAGAGTATAATGTTGCAAGAGGTCTGCGCCGTTGTTTTGGTTTGCGTGCAGCACTTGTTACAGGTATTGTAGATAATCAGGTTGGAAAGCTTCTTGAAGATCTCCTTCTTCAGGGCGGAGTTGATATCAGCAATGTAAAGTGGATGAAATTTGACGGTATCGGTAGAAAGTGCCGCGTTGGACTAAATTTCACAGAACGCGGATTTGGCGTTCGTGCAGCTCTCGGCTGCTCTGACCGCGGCCTCTCAGCAGCTTCCCAGCTCAAAAAAGGTGATATCGACTGGGAAAGAATATTCGGAAAAGAGGGTGTGCGCTGGTTCCATACAGGCGGAATTTATGCCGGACTTTCTGAGACAACCCGTGATGTCATTATCGAAGCTGTTCAGGTAGCTAAAAAATACGGCACAATTGTTTCCTACGACCTTAACTTCCGTCCTTCTCTTTGGCAGGATATCGGCGGCACTGAAAAGTGTCAGGAAGTAAATAGAGAGATTGCAAAATACGTAGACGTAATGATCGGTAACGAAGAAGATTTTACAGCCGCTCTCGGATTTAAGGTTGAAGGCGTTGATGAGCACTTAGGTGAACTTGATCCGGCAAACTTCAAGAAGATGATAGAAACAGCTGTAAAGCAGTATCCGAACTTCAAAGTTGTTGGCACAACTTTACGTAATGCAAAGACTGCCTCGATCAATGACTGGAGTGCAATTGCATACGCTGAAGGCAAATTTGCTCAGGCCAAGATGTACGAAAACCTTGAGATTTGGGACCGTGTAGGTGGCGGCGACTCTTTTGCTTCCGGCTTCATTTACGGCTTCCTTGCAGGTAAAACGCTTGAAGATGCTGTTAATTACGGTGCCGCTCACGGTGCTCTTGCAATGACCACCCCGGGTGACACAACTATGGCGACAAAGTCAGAGGTTGAGAAGGTCATGAAGGGCGGCGGCGCGAGAGTGGCGAGGTAGGTTACTGCACTCTACCAACAATTGAGCTTTGCAGTTTTTTCATGGAGGCGAACCGGGTACCGTAGTTATACAGTATCTGGTTCTCCGCCATTTTGGCATTCTCTATATCGATATCAACATTGTTGACGCCGGATGCATTTGACGGGTCATATGGCTGATAATTATAAGGTTGGACTTTTTTCATTCTTGCAATCTTACTAATCTCGATATGATTATCGTTAGTAACCATACCCTTGCTCTTAAGCTTTAATGCCTGCCGTAACTCCTTCTCAAAACTGACCTCCTGTCTTGCATATCCTTCTGTGCTGACATTGGCAATGTTTTGAGCAGTCGCCTTGCTTCGGAGCATACCTGCATCAAGGCTTTTATAAGTTGCTTGACGGGCAATTTTATTGAATAAAAAGTCGTGAACGCTTTTAGTTTTCATCTTAACTTATAATGCAAAGCAAAATTTAAGCCATTTAAATGTCTGGTTTAACGCGCTTAAATAGAGGTTTGGATAACCTTTGATCGGTAAAATTTGCCACCTTGAATAATTTTATGAAAATAACTATCATTTAACTATGAAAAGATATGCATCACTCTTCTTAATTTTGATGACAGTACTTGCCCAGTTAGCGTGGGCCTATGATGCGTATTGCACCTGCGAGGCAGAACAGGTTAATCATCAGAGCACTGTCTCTTCTTCATGTTGTGCCTGTGAAACAGAGTGTCCGGTTGCTCCAAAGGGAAGCGATAATCATCCCTGCGATTGTGAAAAGGGCTGTGACCATGAATTTACAGAAGAGCCATCTCCTGCAACCTCGGTTTCTTCAGATAATCATTTGATTAAATATCTGATTGAAACTGCTGCTGTTGAACAAAAGAGAGTTAAACCGTATTACACACCGTTAAAACTTTCTGATAATTGCATTGTTCCTAATGTGTTAAACTCACAAATTTCTCTATTACGCACAGTAGTCCTGACGACCTGATTCATAGATCTCCCAATTCTATAATTACCTTTTTTGTTTGTTAATACTGTTAAACCTTTGTTTCTACAAGGAGAAGATTATGTCTCTTATAACTAAAATATTTAATATCGCTGTAGTTGTTTCGCTGTTAGCTGTTATTGGCTGTTCGAAGGGCGGAACTACTTTAGGAGGAGCAATACCTGGTGATGCAGAGAAGGTTCTTTTAAAGGATCTACTTGCTGAGCCCGCCAAATGGAATGGTAAGAAGGTGCTGCTGCATGGAGTGGTTTCTGGTCAATGCGGATCCCTATGTGATTTCAATCTAAAGGATGGCTCTTCGGTAGTTACAGTTTTTCCTGAAGGCTACGAATTGCCAAAACTGGAAATAGGCAGAATGGCAGATGTATATGCACTGATTACTGCCGGCGAAGAGCGTGTTGTTGTTTCTGCAATTGGCATACAATTTAATTAAAAGGGGGCTTTATGACTTTTACCAAATTTGCCCTCAGTAACCTTAAGCGTAACAAGGTGCGAAGCTTCCTTACAGCACTCTCACTTGTTGTTTCCGCTGCCACACTGACAATTGTATTGTCGCTTGACAGGGGTTACGGGGCCGCGGTACAGAATGATCTTGTTGATAAAACAGGTATTCATCTTTATGTTACCAAAGAGGGCTGTCCAATTGAAGCGGCCTCTGTTATTGCGCAGGGAGGATTGAGTCCTCTTTATGTTTCTGAAGATGTGGTTGCGAAACTACGAACCATGCCGGAAATTGATGTTGTGTTTGCCTTTCAGCTCTTTTCAATCACCACCTCTGACGGAAGCAGGACAGATATATTTATGGGTGTTGACGAGAATGTTGCAAAGGTCAAGCCTGACTGGCAGTATGCTTCAGGCGGCTTCTTTGAAAATGATTCTTCAGTTATTCTCGGAGCTGAAATGGCCCGTCTTGAACAGCGGAAGGTTGGAGAAAAAATCTTTGTTGAAGCATATAATCGCGAGTTTACAATAAGTGGAATTCTTAAGCGAAGTTATAGTCAGGATGACGGCATGATTTTTATGCCGCTCCATGTTGCACAGCAGCTTGTTGATAGGGTTGGTAAGTTATCAGCTGTTGCAGCCAAGCTTAAGGATGTCAGTAATCTGAATCGTACACGGAACAACATCCGCGCAATGCTGCCGAACGACTATTTCGTTATCGGCTCGAAGGAGCTCTCTGATGGAATCATGCAGTTCTTCGCTTCAACACGTGTTATCATGTTTGCAATGGTCGGTATAGCATTTCTGATATCTGTTTTCGGAATTATTAATACCATGCTTATGGCAATTCTGGAACGGAAGAAGGAGATTGCCTATCTAAAGTGTGTAGGCGCAGAGAAGAATGATCTTCTCCACTTAATCGCTCTGGAAACAGGTATTATCAGCATTGCCGGCAGTGCAATTGGTACTATTATTGGTCTGATACTAAGCCCTGTTTTTGGAAATATGCTGCGTAAATATCTCGTTGCTTATGTTCCATCAGGTTCCATTGCCGATCCGACGCTTGCTATTGTGCTTCTATCATTCTTTGCCTGCACAATTGTCGGAATACTCTGTTCACTTTATCCTGCATACCGCGCTTCGCGGATTGTGCCGATGGAGGTGTTGCGAAATGAATAATACTGTATTAAAACTAAACGATGTATGCAAGAACTATCAGCGCGGCTCGGAAACAGTTCATGCATTACAAAATGCCAATTTGTCCGTTGAACGCGGTGAGTTTGTAGCGATTGTTGGTCACTCGGGATCGGGAAAGACCACACTCCTTAATATTGTGGGCGGACTCGACCACCCGACAAGCGGCTCTGTTCTTCTTTCGGGGCAGGATATTTCGCGGGCAGATGAAAAGACTCTTGCCAAAATAAGAAAACAGGCTATCGGTTTTGTCTTTCAGCAGTTCTTTCTAATTCCTACACTTACTGTTAAGGAGAATGTTGCTTTGCCAGGACTCTTCCTGCATCAGCCTGTTGATGATCAGAAAATTGTTGATCTGCTGAAAAGGGTTGGACTTGACCACAGACTTAACCATCTTCCCGGTCAGCTCTCCGGAGGTGAAATGCAGCGTGTTGCAGTTGCACGATCGTTAATTAATGATGCTCCGCTCATACTTGCCGATGAGCCGACTGGCAATCTTGACTCAAGAAATGCAGAAGGAATCATGTCTATTTTCGACGAGCTTCACCGAGACGGCAGGACTATTGTTGTTGTTACACATAACGCTGAACTTGTGGAAAGGAGCAGCCGTGTGGTACATATCGAAGATGGCCGTATCAAATAGTTTATTTGGTGCAGCAGCGCTCTTTCTTCTTTGTATTGCGTCAACTCCTTCTGCCTCCTGGAATGTAACGGCAGAAGGGGATGGGCGGCTTAATTACAGTGATACGGGTGATGCTGCCGGCGGTATTAACCTCGCTTCGCTCTCCATTCGTAAGACACTGTCCGATAGTAAAGGTGATCGTCTGATTATTTTTGTCAATGGCGAAGCTGAAAACAACTTTAAAGAACTCATGCTCCATGAGGCTTATCTGCGCTATAAAGGGCCATTAAGTCTATGGAATGTGACTCTAGGCCGTTTTGCCATACCGTTTGGCACAATTCAATCGTACACTTCGTCACGATATTTGTGGGCTGGTCTTGAAAATTTTACGGTAGGCATTGAGGCAGATGACGGATTACTGATTTCAGGAGTTACAGGAATGTTCGATTACGCATTTTCTGTTACTCGCGGTGTTGGTACGCATGGTACGCTTGACGAATTGGGCGAAGGGCTTCTTAGCACAAGGTTTGCAATCCCCTTTGGAATGGAAGAGTCCTTTGTTCTAGGACTTAGCGGAACGGCAGGCCGGCTGATGGCTCATCATGGTGTTGAAGAGCGTATTCTCGGCGGTGCGGATGCATTCATAAACCTGTCCAGGCTGAATTCAAGAGTTGAGGCTGTTGCCGGTAAGAGCGGTGAACATACTCTCATATCTGCAGGATGGATTGGGGATTTCTCTCTTACTCGCTTATTTGAAATCAATTCCGGACTACGCTATTCGTCAGCAGGGGAGATGGAGATTTATTCAGCATATTGCGGGCTGACTGCAAAAATTAAAGGGTTTACATTACGAGGAGGTTATACTTATGACTATGAACAGAAACCGTTTCACAGCGCTGCTCTTCAGCTTTACTATCAGTATACTTGGGTTCGCTGAGGTTTCTACCGTTTACGCTCAGGAAACATTTCCCTGCGTATGGAGAAACCCGGAAAGAACAATGAAGCGGATATTCCCTGATGCCGGCGATTATAAAACTGTCAATAAGCCTATATCACCGGCTGAGCGAAAAGAAATTGAAAAGGAACTTGGAAAAGAGCTGTTGCCGGGGCAGCAGGATATTTTTACATATTACGAAATGACTGATAAAAAGGGAAGTGTAATTGGGTATATCTTTGCCCCTGCTCAGAAGGGTGAGTTTGGTGTTATTGAGTTTGTTTTCGGTCTTAATAAGGAAATGAAGCTGATAGACCTCTATGTTCAAAGATCGAGGGAAAGAGAAAACAAATTTAAGGATGCTGATTTTTTAAAGATCTTTAAAGGGAAAAATGCAAAAGATTATTCAGCAATATCAAAATTGAGCGCCACCCACACAACATTCGGTGAAAAGGCTATAATTGAAGGGGTAGTGAAGGAGTTGTTGTTGGTGAATAAAATTGGGCCATTACCGTAAATCGTATTTATAAATCATGGCCTCGGGTAATGCAAATACCTGTTTGAATCGATCCGGATATGCATTTATAACAGGAACCATATATACCTGTGTGGTTCCTGTCCATTTAAAACGGTCAACTACTACATAGTCAACTTTAGCTGAATCAAGGTATCGCAAAACATCTTCACGAATCGGACGGGTGGGCATAGATCTGATAAAGCGGTCAGACTTTATGTAGAAAAGAAAAGGGCTTCTTGCGCAAACAATCGCTGTGTCAGGAATATTGGTCTTAGACCATTCGGCTGCTTTGAAGAAATCTACCCAGTCTGAAGTTAAAGGTGTGTGTGTCTTCTTGTAGACGGACGAATAATTAAATATGGACCAAAGTATTGCTGCAAAAAGTATTATTGATGCGGCTTTTGTCTGAATATCCTTTCGCAAAAAATTTTCCACTATGTAGCTGGTGTTCTGAAATGCAATCAGCAGTATGACCGGTATGATCGGTGTGACAAAGCGTGAACCTGACCATACCTGTGGCCAGGAAATAAGAATGCCAAGATACAGTAAAAGATAGATTCGTATTATTACACTAAAACCATTAGATTTTAATTTACTAATGGGATAAAAAATCAATAGTGCGATAAAAGCAATTGCACCGGCAAATGTACCGCTGTCCGGCGGCCCGCTCTCTTCGCCGATAAAGGCAAGAAGTGTCATTCTGATAGTGTGCGTGCCGTAAAATATTGTATTGTCATACAGTCTATTGAAAAATTCTCCTGCAGTTGCCGTCCCAAGATCTACCCTGTAGGGATTCTTCAGGAACAGCGTTGCAAAGTAGCTCGTAGTCGCCTGCATTGACATTCTATTGATTATCCAGAAAAGCGTGAATAAAGCAGAAAGGAATATGAGAGGTTTATAATACTTTTTATATAATAGATAAATGAATGCTGCACCCACTGCGGCAAGGCCTACTGTTCTAATAAACGGGCAGAGTGCAAGGCCAGCTAACGCGGCATACAAATAAACTTTCTTATTCTCAGTCTCATATTTTAAAATCAGCCAAAACGAAACAAGTGTAATTGCAAGGTATGTAAGTTCAGACATGTGAATGCTGGCATTATCGAGCATCCAATAATTCGCTGCGGTGAGTATAAGCAGGGCTAGTGACAACTTAGCTGATAATAGACGTGATATTATCCTGTCGAAAATAGCTACTGCCGATGCAAAGGTTGCGGTCATTATAAGTTTAAGGATCAGAATCTTAAAACCAAACAGCTTTATAAAAAGAGAGATCCATAGAGGAAAAAGCAGCGGAAACTGTTCGCTTTTCGGTGCTTCAGGAAAGGCTATCATCCGAAAACCTTTTCCTTCAGCTAGGGCTTTTGCATATATAAGAAAAGCGCCATTATCACCGTTTGTGTTTAGCTCTTTCTGGAAAACGGATAGACCAAGAGCAAAGGCGAGGATCCAGATGATGGTGAATCGGAGGGGAGTGGTGATCTTAGAATTCATTTTTTGTCTTTAAATAATTAACCTTTTCAAAAAAGCCTTCATCTTTTTCCTGTGTTGTGTAAATAACAGTACCGCAATCTGCAGCATCATTTATTGCCTCAACAGGATCGAAATTGCCGAAATGGTAAATTAGACGGTATAGTGCCAGATTCCTATTGTTCTCCATATTGGCAGTTGAATATGGGGAACCATCGTAACCGGAAAGTATCCCGTCAATGAGTCTTGAAGGACGCATGTCAGGAAGAAAAGGGAGAAAGATACGGTCGGCAAAACCGTAACTGCTTGTCATAATTTTGAGAGCAGCATATGCAGCAATAGTGTCTTCTGCTGCAATGTAAAGTGAACCGGAATATTTGTCTCTAAGAGAATTGATTTTGTTTGTAATCAGGTTAATAGCTGCAGTGCCGTTTATAAGCTCATCGTAGAACTGATTAACGTTGTCGCGGTAACTGGAATAAACTTCAGTCAGCTGAATCGGAACCTCAATTACTTTGTCACCTTTCGCATCGCTCTGTACGGCTGGTCCAGTTTGTGATGAGTATAGTCTGATAATGATTGTTTTATCACCCTTTTTTACAGCTTTCTGCGAAGCTGACTTCTCTGGCGCCTTTGTTGTGTCAAACCTGTCATCTACGGGGTAGCTGAATAAAAGAGGGGTGTTCGAAGCAATCTGATCCGAACCGATAGAAGCTGTATAATTTGCAGCTTCTTCTTTGTTATATGTAAAGGCAGGCTCGATTTGCTGTAAGTCAAGTCCTTTGCAGAACCCCTTAATAAATGGTGCATAGGTTAACGGTATAAAACTATCTGAAGCTGTAAACTGGTACATCGTTCCTTTGCCGTTAGAGACCAATGAACCATAATACATGTTATGGTTTCCGCCAAGAGAGACAAGGTATATCTTAGCGGTTGGTAAAGCAGAGAAAAAGGTTGGCAGATCACATTTCGATGCAAGGCTAGGAATTGCAGCCTGCAAAGGTCGTTCGTTGCTTATAGCCATATCTATAGATGAAGTGAGACCGCCGACGAAGCCGATATTCTTGACTTTTTTATTTATTATGGATAAATATAGAGCTGACCAGCTATCGGCACCTATCCCAACAACTGAAAATGAATCGGTCTGAATGCCGGTAAAATTAGGTAATAGCATTGAGGCTTCCATCGCCTCCAGTATAAACTGTTCTGCCGGAGCATGACCTGCAGCAGCGCTGTTAAGCAGAATGGCCGAATGTGAATACTGAACTCCTATTCTCTCACCGGTACCAGAACGATCTATTGATAGAACGAATGCTCCCGCTCTCGCCAGATTCTCTGCAGTGTTGATACAAAGGGGATTTGCCTTTCCCTCTCTCTCCATACCGGGCAGAAGAAGTACAGCAGGTTTTCCGGAAGTCTGAACTCCACCCGATGGTGGCGTTGTCAGATTCGCTGAAACAAGGGCTCCAGTACTGCTCTTGAAGACAAATCCAAACCTCTCAAAACCGTTACCCTGATTACGTGTTACAACCTGAAAAGGGGGAATCGCAACTTTTTCTGGAACCCCTTTTTTAATCGCACTCATCAAAAAAGCTCTGACAGAATCAGGGCTTATAGGCGAACGTACAGCGGAACCATATATTGTCAGAATATCCTGGATCTCATATTTTTTCGCATTGATAGCTGTGTCTATGGAGGATGTATCCGAGAACTTGTAAAGTGCTACAAGCCCATTACGTACAACCTGCACAGCTCCCTTCGGTGCGGTCATCTCATCGTTCGACAAAAAGCGCATAAAGGGCATAGTGTTGTATTCTGGGTAGTCGGCCAGCAGGTATTTGCACTTTTTCTCTTTTGCATAATCGAGAAGGGTCTGCCAATCTTCAATCTTTTTGTCGTAACCTGTGTGTGAAAACCCCAGACGCACAGGAAACAGCGAACGAACCGACAGGATGGAGCCCTTATCAGTTATTGTAGAACGTATGTGCTCAGCCAATGGAATAAGATGACGAGGTTCTCCATTAACGGTTTTACCATTTTTATCTAAACTGATAATCAGATGAACTACTGTGAAAACAATAAATAGAACCAGAACCGGCATGATGGCTCTTTTGTCAAGTAGTCTTCCGATCGCACCTGTTACAAATGGGCGGACAGTCAGAGGAAGGATGAACAGCAGAAGAATTACCGAATAGTGGCGGTCGTAAACAATCATCGACGAAAATAAGAAAAGCAGCGCACCGCATATATACCATAATTTTACCCGTCTATTTTCATCAGTCAGGAAAAGAATTATCAGGCCAGTCAACGAAAATACACCAAGTATCCATCCTGTCAAATCTCCAATCAATGCAAACAGGCGGAAATAGAGAGTCTTTGCAAA
>JAEUSG010000243.1 GCA_016788315.1 Fibrobacterota bacterium
CCGCAATCCCCACATCTAACTATTGCGAAACCTTCCCGTAAATCACCACATTTGCGGAACTTCTCTAGTGATTTGCGTATAACCGGACGCCAGAAACCATACTTTGCCTGAAAGAGTGCTGGGAAATTAACCTCAAAGGTGCCGGCCCTGAGCTCCGTCGAAGGGTCAAAATTGGCCTCTAGTACCTTAAAGAATGGCGAATCTTCGGGATGTCTGGGCTGGTAAAACTTGTTGCTGGTATCCATACCAGCAAAGATAACGAGGTCATGTGACAAAAATTGTCAGACAAGTGACTTAGGTTTACCCAAAACTGGAAAGATTATTTATTCTAATTTACGGTTTCCTGCGCAACCTTGGCCCAAAGTGCAAGCTGTGATGGATTATTATTTACAGTATGAATATCGCTCAAATTAAGATCCATAGGAAAGCCAGAAGCATCACGAACAAGACCTCGAATCTCCTCACGCATTTCACCTTCACTCATGCCCATTAAAACCTTCGCCGGATGTGAATGAACTTCCATAACAGCACTGCCCTGAAAAACCTCTGCAGCTTTTGAAACCTTCGACCAGGGCGAGACATGAATTCTCCGCAGGTTCGGTAAGGTTTTCAATACTTCATACTTTTGATCGAGAGGTTCGCATCCATGAAAGTAAACGGTTTTATGTAGAAAGAGTTCTGCCATTCTTGCATAGTAATCCTGCACAAACTCCTAAACATATCAGGGCCGAAACCGGATGAAGTTTGTGCCGAAAGATAGGGCCACTCATATTCCAGCCTCTTTATTCCGTCAACTTTGAATTTTTCGGGTAGATGAGCACAATGAACACGGTATTCCAGTATCGGCTGATATTTGCCGCTTCTATCTGCATGGAAGTTTATCCTGCCATTAGCTTCACGGATTTTTTGATGGTTTACATATATCTTCAGAAGAAAACCCATCAGACCGTGGAGCTTCTCGTGGTTATCAAAGGGCTCAAACATGATATTTTCAAGTTCGCACATCTTTGCTGCTACATCAAATAAACTTCTGATTAATTCTTAAAAAATTCAGGCTGATTGTAAAGAAGTTCCAAAACATGTTGTCTTAGCTGAATTTGAAGCCTTTCTTTTGGGATCATAAAAGCTTTCTCCCATCCGAGGTTTACAGCGCCGTGCTGTAAAATCGCTCTCATATCATATTGACAATACAATAGTAGCTAAGTGGATGGCAAACTTTTTTAAATTGTAATAGATTGTACTTCTTTCAACTTTCAGCCTTCGCGCACACCTGCTTACGTTATTGCCACACTCATTTAGAACAGCAAGCAGCTGTTCCCTGGTAATTCTTCCACAATAATTGTGGGCCTTATCAGATGTCGCAGATAAATTGTTATGATGTAACATTGCCTCTTTCAAAGAGTTAACTTTTATCTCTTCATTTTCAGCAAAAGCGCTCAACCGAAATACAAGATTTCTCAATTCACGGATATTGCCCGGCCAATCATAGTTCTCCATAATATCAATATGATTTTGTGTCAAAGTTTTTATACGCTTACTGAATTCCACATTGTATTGTTCTATGAAAATCTGGCATAACGCAGGCAAGTCCTCTTTTCGTTCTTTAAGTGGTGGAATCTTCAGATAAAACGTACTTACTCTATGAAATAGATCTCTTCGCAAGACGGAATTCTTTATTAAATCTGCTGATGAGCTGCTGCTGGAAACAATATATCTGACATCGATTTTTGAACTTTGTGTGGCTCCAAGCGGCGTAATGAAGGAGTTTTCAAGAGCACCCAAAAGTTTTGACTGCTGAATAAGCGGAACGTTCTCTATTCCGTCAATAAACACCGTACCACCGGTGGAAAGAGCCAATATTCCAGAATTATCAGATACGGCTCCGGTAAAAGCTCCCTTTATATGTCCGAAAACGATTGTTTCAAAAAGCTGCATAGGTATAGCTGCACAATCCATTTTAACAAAAGGTCTGCTGTTTCTTCTGCTGTTTTCATGGATAGCTCTGGCAAGCAGTTCTTTGCCGGTACCTGTTGCCCCCTCAATAAAAATAGCGAAGTCTGACTTTGACGCTATTTCCGCCTCCGAAATCACCTTTTTCATTCTCTCGTTCCGACTTACAAGAAACTCTGTTGAAGCTGACACAGAATCAAGCGCATTCCTCAATTTAATATTGGCTAGGTGTTCATTTTCAATTTTATGAGCCAAATCAGTTACTTCATGCAACATCAAGCCTCTTATATGACGGGAACTTTTTTTAAGGTATGGATTGGCAACATAAGCGGCTGCATAATGTCTGTCTGGCTTACACAAAAGTCTCAGCGTATTGTAGTTATTGAGATTTGTTGACGCCTTAAAATCATCAGTTTTCTGTAGTACCATATTGCTAACAGAAACTGTCTCTTTGGTAGCAATTGCAAGATTAAGATATTTCTGGAAAGAACTTAATGGTGAAAAATTATAATGCTCGGCAATAATTTTTCCATTCATTTTATAAATGAAAAAATTTTCACCAAGTGTAACCGACAGGTGCTTACCTTCATTTTCTGAAATTTCATCATTTATCAACCACGAACAGATGAGATATCCCTTCTTTTTGAACTGAATGGTCTTGTTATCTGCAGAATAACCTATAGAGTAACCTGCCTGATCGGGCGTAAGCGAATTAGGTGCATTGTATCCATGTAAACCAACCATAATAATAGGAGGCTTTCCTGAAGAACTCTCAAAACTGAGTTCAAGATTATATGTAGTCTCAGAAAGTTGTTTGTTTAATGTTAGCAAAAGAAATGTATCGGATCTATTGAACAGATGATAAGGCCCTTTTTCCTCTCTT
>JAEUSG010000245.1 GCA_016788315.1 Fibrobacterota bacterium
ACGCCCTCGGCAAAAATACCAACCTCTTCCAGCACCGTATTTCTTCCATTCTGAATACTTACATGCATTGCATCACTGTCATCTGGTTCTACACCGATAATCTTAACATGCGGACAGAGAGTTTTCACATAACAGGCTATACCTGCTATAAGACCACCGCCTCCAACAGGCACAAAAATCGCATCAACGCCGGCACACTCTTCAAGTATCTCTTTGCCGATTGTTCCCTGACCTGCAATTACTAGCGGATCATCAAATGGGTGGATATAAATAGCACCAGTTTTTTTGCTGAGCTCCTGACAGTGAATACCTGCATCAGAATAGCTGTCTCCAAAGAGAATTACCTCAGCGCCGTAAGATTTAACTGCATCAATTTTTATGTTCGGTGTTGTGCAGGGCATGACAATGGTAGCCTTTATTCCAAGCTTTTTACAGCTGTAGGCAACGCCCTGTGCATGATTTCCGGCAGAGGCGCAGATCACCCCATTCTCACGCTCTTCTTTTGTAAGACGGCTTATCCTGTTATAAGCTCCCCTTATTTTAAAGGAAAAAACAGGCTGCATATCTTCACGCTTAACGAAAATTTCATTATTATGCGTGTCAGATAACCGGTTGGCTTTATCCAGAGGGGTAATTGCGGCGACATCATAGACAGACGATAGAAGTATCTCTTTAAATATTTTTTCCATAGCCCATAAAAATAGGTTAGTGCCCATTAAATGTCGATGTTTTAGTATATTTCATACTTATGTGATATTATTCACCACTTAACGGGAGACAGGAATGTTCAGGCCAGAAATCAAAGTTGTTGACTGTTCAATCAGAGACGGCGGGTTAATAAACAAATGGCAATTCACAGACGATTTTGTCTTAGCCACATATAAAGCGCTATGCGAAGCAGGTGTTGATTATGCTGAAATTGGTTATAAGGCTACAAAAAGCCTGTTTGATCCTAAAGTTTATGGCAGATGGCGTTTCTGCGATGAAGATGAAATCAAAAAAATTTTCAACAATATTGAATTAAAAGCAAAATTGGCCTGCATGGTTGATATAGGCCGTGTCGAGGACAAAGATATCCTTCCTGTTAACGATTCCGTCTTTAAACTTATCCGCGTTGCTTGCTATTGCCGTGATGTTGACAAAGCCATTGATCTCTGCAAAATGATTTCCGACAAAGGTTATGAAACAACTGTTAATATTATGGCCGTATCAACAAACACAGAGCGCGAAGTTGATGAAGCTCTTAATGACTTATCAAAATCAGAAGTCCCATCTGTATATGTTGTTGATTCCTACGGCAACATGTACAGCGAAGATATCACCCTTCTCGTAAAAAAGTATCTTGCTGCACTTCCCGGGAAAACCATTGGCATCCATACCCACAATAACAGACAGCTAGCTTTTGCCAATACCATTCAGGCAATTATTGACGGCGCCAACATGCTTGATGCCTCTGTTTACGGAATAGGACGCGGACCTGGCAACTGCTGCCTTGAACTGCTTATGTCATTCCTTCAAAATCCCAAATATCAGATACGCCCATTGCTGAAAGTTATCCAGGAAAAATATCTGCCCCTCCGTGACCAAATTGAATGGGGCTATATCATACCATATATGCTTACTGGCTGCCTTAACGAGCATCCACGTATTGCAATTGCATGGAGAGATTCAGCAGAAAAGGATGATTTTGTAAAGTTTTACGACAAGCTCACAATGCCCGAACCTGTCGATGAGATCCAGACAAACGGCTGAGATTATTTTAACGCACGGGTTAAAAATTTTGAACCCGTGCGCTATTCCTACCTAACAAAATCAACCTTAACCGGTTCCCAAAGATAAAAGTGACCTTGAGAGTCATCTTCGGCGGTTGCAATCTGTCCATTTTTCAGAAGCAATAGATTCTTCAGGAAATACGGTCTCCATCTGTGATCAGGTTTTCCATCAAAGAAAACTCTCAAGTTAGATGGATATTGATAATACTCACCAGTTGAAATATTGTACGCAAAGAGTTTCTTTGGCGAGTCCTTCCCACCTGACAGACCGTAAAGAATATTGTCCTTCTCGACTAGTCCGCAGACATTCCCTGTTCTACTGGTAATACCGAGATCGACAATCCTCTTTGAAGATGGAATAAATTCAAAAAGTTTTCCGTCTAAAAATGTTCCTCCAAAAATCCTGCCGCTTTTTGTTCTGATAAACGCACTTACACAATCATAGCTCTGACCATCCACAGTCGGAAGCGGAACGTTTATTGTGTCAACCAAACCTGACTTTGCATCAAATTTAAAGAGTCTGCCTCCGAACCTTGATCCGTATATATTGCCTACCGTGTCAGAAACCAGAGCCATTGAACTTTTGCCCATATATCTCCGCTGATCCATTTCCAGGGTATCGAGACTTCCAACCTTTTCAATTTTTCCAGTTGTAGTGTTTATTCTAAAAAAAATCTGAGATGGTACGGTAACACCATAGATATTTGAGCCGCTGTAATCTGCAGTGAGTGTAACAATGCCTTCACCAGGAAATGGTATGCCGAGATCTTTTAATTCAAACTTAGATGCCGAACACTCAACAGTAAAAACATGGCCACCTTTATAATTCAGCGCTTCAATATCTTTTTTGAAATTATATGCGATATTGACAAGATTTGAGGTCGATCCGTAAATTTTCCCATTTGAAGCAGCAACAAGTGCGGTAACACAGCTTTCACCACTAAAAAACTTTGTCAACTGCCATGTATTTTTCTGTTCTATCTTCTTCTTTAGTGGATCAAAATAAAAAAGCCATGGAGTTTTTCCCCTCAATATTCTAGTTGCTCCTAGCACACCTCCATCCGGCGTTTCTGCAAGCGAAAATATAGCGCCCTCGCCTGCAGGTACTGTGTTCATAAAAACACTATCCTGATGAGGCTCCCCAATCAGAAAAACAGAGAACCCCTTAAATGGTTTACTTTCAGCAAATATTGCAACAACAAAAATCAAGCTAATCAAGTTAATCTTTTTAATCATGGTCTGCCTTTAGAAATCTTTTGGGTTAAATTTTATCAGCAATATATTATCCGGATTATCACCATATGGTTTCAAATCTATACCATCTGCATGACTAACTACATAGATATTGCCTTCGCTGTCACGAACGTGAGCACCGAAACAGGCCTCTACCCTTGGATCCATAAGTATTTTCTTTTCAACCAGACGTTTTTCAAAATTAACGACATAGAGATAGGTTTTGACCTCCGGAGCGTCAACTCCAGCCTCTCCCTTGTCCCTCTCTTTTACCACAACAAATAATTTACCCTCTGCGTAATTGAGATTTCTTATGTACAGCCCCTTGCCTTTAAACATTCCGCTCAATGTATCCAGTTTACCTTGTCCATCTTTAGCCGGTGTGTACTTAATAAGCGCTCCCGAACCAAGAACGCCATATACATTTTCTCTATCCTTTGTGTATGCAACCTGTGAAGCGCCAACGGCATCGTTACCGAATAGTTTGATATTAAGAACTTCTATGGTGTCTTTATCGGGTATATATCTTACAAGATTTCCCCAGGAGTCAGAAGTATAAACATTATCCCATTTGTCAAAAAAGAGCGTTCTTGGAACGTCTATACTATTAATTCTGCCAAGGTCCGTGAATAGATTTTTTGAGATGTCATATTTTACAAAATAGGCTGACGGAGGCATTGTACTGTAAATTACATTCCGTTTTGAATCTAGAAGCAGACTTTTATAACCGGCATACGCCTTCTGCCTGCCGAAAGTCTTCACCTCTTTTGTAACAGGATCAATTGTACCAAGATATCCGCCGAAATATCCTTCAGTCCTGTGATCACCAAGGTCGAGAGAGCGGTCACCTGCATCGGTGCCAAAATAGACAAGACGATCTTTATCATGCTGTATCAGCGGAGTGTGTATTTTAGGCTGGCGCTCCTGCCAAGAGTTGAGATGGAAATTAGACTTAACATCTCCTAACGTAAACAACTTGTCTTTTTTTGTATCGTACTCATAAATCATTGAGGTGCTTGCATGGTCACACACTGCTACATATACATATCCCTCACGGGTATAACCGATACTTCCCCATGCTGAAGCGGGATGCTTCATCCCTTCTATAAGAGGAATGTAGGTTATTTTTTCTTTAATAAATTTTTTGTTCTTCAGCTGTTTGTACATGGGGTTGTTTACCGTCGGCGCAGCAGAGAAACAGGCAATGCTGCAAACCAACATAAAAAACACCACTGGATAGAAAAAACGCATTATACTTCTCCTTCTATTATTATGATCAATGTTTTGTTGCTCCGGTAGTGATACCTTTAATAATGAACTTCTGCAGGAAGAAATACAAAATTACAACTGGTGCTATTGCCAAAAGAGCAACGGCAAGAGTATTACCCATATAACCACCATTCTGCTGCTGAAACATGGATACGCCGACTGTTATTGTGAAATTGCTTTCCTTAAGCAGAACAAGATATGGCCAGAGAAAATCATTCCAGCATGCTAATGCTGTCAACACAGACAATGTTGCAATAACAGGTTTTGAAAGAGGTAGCACAATTGTAAAGAATATTCTGGCTTCGCTGCATCCTTCTATGCGTGCTGCTTCAAAAATAGAGTCCGGAAGTCCTTTAATGTACTGAGTTGCAAGAAAAACACCGAATGCGCTGTGTATGCCAGGAAGAATAATAGCAAATAAAGTGTTTACAAGACCAGTCTCATTCATGACCAGATACAATGGAATCATGTAAAGCTGAAAAGGGATCATCATCGTCGCAAGAAACAAAATGAAGAAAATCCTCTTGCCGGGGAAAACCCCTTTTGCAAAGGCATACCCTGCAAAACAGCAGTTAAATACCTGCAGAACAATAACTGTAACAGTAATCAGTACGGTATTGAGATAATATCGTACAATTGGAATTGCGTCAAAGGCATTTATGAAATTGGCAAAACCGGTAGATCCTTCTCTAAACCAGAGAACAGGGGGCAGTTTCAAACCAAGGTTAGCCATTTCGTCAAATGAATTTACGAGAAGCCACCAGAAGGGCAGGCAGAAAGATATCGCCCCGATAATCAATACTATTGTATTTATCTTCGGCAGAATTATCCGCTCAACTTTTGAGTGAAAGCCTTCCATTATTTATCCTTCCCCATTGTGAAACGGTAGTTTATTATTGTCACCAGAAGAATAATTGCAAAAAGAATATATGCAGCCGCCGAAGCAGCGCCGAAATTAAAGGCACCGAATGCCTGTTCAAAAATATAGGCCACAACAGTCTGCATTGACCTGGCCGGTGCACCAAGCATTCCGCCGAATGTAAATACATCTTCAAACCGTTTCAATGCGCCGATGCATCCTGTCATAATAAGAAAGATAAAAGTCGGTCTCATGTTTGGCAGTGTAACATGCCACCACTGCTGTATTTTCCCGCAGCCATCAATACTTGCAGCTTCATATAGCTGATCCGGTACAGACTGCAAACCAGACAGACATATAAGAACGGTATAACCTGTTCCGTGCCAAAGCGCAAAAAAGATTACAACAAACTTAGATGTTTCAGGACTAGAAAGCCACATGAGATTAGCTGTCTCTACCCCAATTTTCTGCAGCAGAAAGTTAACGAGGCCCATGTCGGGTGAAAACATATACTTAAATAGAACTGCCGAAGCGATAACAGAGGTGACCATCGGCATAAAGTAAAGTATCTTGAATAGAGCCTGTACTTTTCTTTGACTATTGATCATCGATGCCAGAATAAAACCTATCGGTATTCCCAGCGTAAGATTTAAAAGCGCTATGTATCCGGTATTATATAGAGAATTTAAAAAGTTAGGATCTGCGATAATTGTACGATAGTTTGCAACGCCAATAAATGCTTCTGTAAAACCGTTTGATTTAAAAAGTGAAAGGCGGAATGATTCAGCAATCGGATATGCAAGAAAAACGGCCATTATGCAAAGAGAAGGGAGGAGAAACAGATACCAGTGAAAATTTTCGCGTAGTGTTTTCCGACCTGCTACAAAGATAGTTATCATGAGTAGAATCATTACAGCAAAGAAGGGCTTTGCAAACTTAGCAATAAAGAAAGGTCGCATTTCGCTCTGCGGAACAACTGATTCT
>JAEUSG010000268.1 GCA_016788315.1 Fibrobacterota bacterium
ATATAGTGACCAGCATCTGTAACATTATCGGAAATCAGAAGCCGTTCTTTAAATGCACTATCATTATAACAAACGCCCTTGCGGATTATACCGTTCGATACAAGATCAACTGGACCACCATCTTCCCAGTCTTGCAGCTTATTGAAAGCTCTACTAATCTCGTAATCAGCATCACTTAAAGTAACAGTTACGGGTGCGACAAGTTTAAGAGTATTGTCATTCAGTTTTTCAGCAACATAACAGGTATAGCTTGTACCATTTTTGCTAACAGTCAATACGTCACCTTCACCAACGTTAGATGGCAGAACCGCTCCACTCAATTGAGCAGCACTATTTCCTGCCACCAATGTCATTTTGCCGCTATTAAAGATAGAACCAATATTCCTGCCTATCGACTGAGCAATTACAATTGCTGAACCGCCACCAAACCTGAAACCAAAATTGTTACCTGCATCAGTGCCACTGACAACATCAATCAATGCTGTAGTATTATTCTGGTCTTTTATTGAAACATCACTCAAATAATAGCTTCCTGTGCCACTCCAAGTACGTTTTGTGCCAGCTACTGTTGATACAATTGATATCGCATCAGCATCGCCAGGCTTAGCTGTTCCACCATCAACAATAATTTTGCCATCATTAACAAGTGAACTACCAAGAGCTATTTCTCCGCTTCCAGTACTTACAAATATTCCGGAAGCATCAATTGTAAAACTGCCTGTAATCTTCAAGTTTGATACAGAGGACTTTTCTAAAATTCCAGAGATTACCTTCACGTTTCCTGGATAATTAAATGAAGTAGCCAATACAACTCTGCCAGATGGTTTATTTACAGTAAACTGCTGATTCATCCAAATGGCATTATCCACTTGGCTTATAGTCTGCTCTCCTGCCCCATCCAGAGTTAGATAAACTCCACGCGGAGTAGACATTGAGACTACATTGTTTACAACATTTCCTGCAACTGTAAATCCATCGCCGTACCAAGCATTAGTTTTTTCAATTGTCAAATCGCCATTAACGTCCATGTTTCCGACAACAGTAACATTGCCCACAGAATTTATAGTAACATTATTGAAACTCATGGTACCGGAATTTATTGTATCCCCACCAAACACAACCGTGCTCGTACCAGCATCTACATTACCTGTAACCCATGTCCAACCAGTGCTTACCTTTAATACATCTTTAATATGCAAAATACCACTTGGTTTATTGATCTCGATAGCAGATATAATACCGGAACCACCTAAGCCGTCAACTCCCAACTGTTGATCTCCTGAACCAACAATCTTGAATATAGTAGTCATAGGAGTACTGCTACTTGTTACAGCGGTTCTAATATTTCCTGCAACTGATATTGAACCACCCTGGAAACAGTTTGCGTGTTCAATATCTAAATTCCCATCAACATTAACATTATTAACTACCTCCACATTTCCTGGCATATTGAACAGCAAGTTGTTGAAATGCATGTTTCCGGTTTTGATTGTCGTGGCGTATCTAAAATGCACAGTACTATTACCAGAAACAACCTCACTATTAGTATTAGTAAAGTTTCCAGTAATGCGCAGCGTATCAACCAGATAACAGACACCTGAAGTTTTCGCTATTTCAATAGAAGGCAGTATGCCACTGCCAGCACCTATGGACTGTACGCCCGTTCCAACAAGTCTTATCAAAGTATTCATTGGTGAACTTGTTGAATGGTCTATTGAGACTACATCGCCACTTACATTAATCACTCCGTCACTCATACTGTTAAGATTTACAATATGAAGCTTACCATGCACCGTTACGGTATCGGCGACTGTTAAAGAACCCATCATATTAAATGTTAAGTTATTCAGCTGCGCGCTGCCCGTTTTTAATACTCCAGCGCCACCAGTCTTAACGATTACACCGCTATTGTGAATGAAACTGCCGCTATTTAAATTCATGTTTGCATTTGATGCTACATATAATGTGTCTGCTGTTGACTTGAAAGAGCCACCAGTCTGTACAATATCACCAGATGTGATAATTATACCACTAGTACCTTCAAACGAGCCATCTGACTGCGTAATACCAGATGCTCCTATTGTAAGTTTATTTCCAGCAATCTGCGTTAATGTCCCCTTCCAGCCAGCATCCAACAATAAACCTTTGACTGAAACATTGGAATTAATATTGCAGGTTTTAGCTGTTGCAGCATTAAATATGGCTACATCATTTACACCAGGAACCTTATCTCCCTGCCAGTTAGCAGCAGTTGTCCAGTTATTATCTGAACCAGCACCTATCCATGTGTAATCAGCCCACAAGATGGTATTCTCATCTGCACCTATATCCCACTCACCAAATGAACCGCGCTGGTCGCCGTCAATGTCTTTAGTCACAATAGACGACACCGCTGATGAATTGCCATTATTACGGCTTAGCGAACTATACTTGATGTGAAGATCCGTTGGTATGTTCGAACCAAACTCCTGAAGAACTGTTGTCGTTATTGGATTGGTACCTGGGATGGCATCACCTGCAGCTCCAGCATTATTGCTCGCGTTTAACGTACCAGATATACCTTTTGTCCAGTTTACTGTGTTACCAATAGATAAATTGTTATAAACATATCCTGCACAACCGCCCTGAACGTAGGTTTCAATACCTGAGTTGCAGCCATATACCGTGTTGTTAAATAAATTTCCTTCTTTATATCCGTTATAACCCTCGCCGATATAGAATTCAATACCTTTATCAAGATTCATCACCATGTTATTATACACGATAGAGCCTGTAGCACCTTCATGACCATGGAAATGAATTCCACGACTACCAGCTTTTTTATCTTCGTTGTAAATAAGGTTATTTCGAACTATGACATTTGGTGCATGTATAAATATGCCGGTTGCGTACATGCCGTTAAGGTTCTTAATAGCAAGATTCTCTACAACAGTATACGGAGCGGAAATATAAAAACAGGGGTTGTTATAGTAGCGACAATCGAATGTTACTCCTGTTCCTGCAGTACCGTTATGTGAATTTCCTTCTGCTGCTGTTAGCCAAAAATAGTGTTCAGCATCAGTTGTTGAACCTTCACCTATTTTTGCAAAGCTTTGATAAGTGTTTGGTTTAAGAAACGATCCATCATTGTAACATATACCCTTCTCTATACGATCGTCCTGAACTAGGTTGCCATTACGTGCGTTGGTCCAATCTTGCACTGATGCAAACGCACGGCTAATTACAACATTGTTATTAGTAGGCGTTGGATATGTTGCATCGTCATATTCAGAATTTTCAATTGTTACTTTATTGCGCTCAGTATCAATATCACTTATTCGCCAAGAATGTGTCATTCCATTCCAAATATCCTTATAGAAATCACCAATCTTAACATTTGACAAATCTGTACCTTCTGCTATGGATACTGACCATGGACCAGCTCCCGAGATTGAAGTGATTTGAACAGGTTGTGGTGCCCTTGTACCTATTGAATAGTAGTTGACACCACTCTTTTTAGATAACAAATATTTTTGAGTGAGTGAAAAATTCTTTGTGCTGATATTTCCTGCCCAATCAATTGCAGTAACACGCACTTCTAATGGTGCATTCAAAGGTTTATTTTTGAAATCCAATGTTTTGGTCCATAAAGAACCATCAATCTTATGTTTGCTTCTTTCAATTAATGTACCTGCTGAATTGCATTCAAAGTAGATGCTATCCAAACCAGAGTTGTCCTTAACACTGAAATTAAGTACATCATTGAAGACTGTTTCATCGATAATACCAGTTATTTCTACCGTTGGTTTTATCCTGTCAATTATGAGATCGATCTTGCTAGAATTACCAATGTTACCCGCAGCATCAATTTGATGGACATAACAATTTAGTCTACCACTGCTTAGTTCAACATCGCTAATGTCAATAGATGTTTGACCGCGGAAAAATGAACCTGATGCAACAGGATTCACTATTGTGCCACTTTTTAGGTAATTAAGACCACTAACTCTATAGAAAAGTCTACCTGATTCAGCAGCATCTATCGTCAAATTAACCCATGGATTTATATCAGGGTTATATGCACGATGATCAACTGAAAATGACAAGAATGGATTGACAGATTGATCCTGTCTAATCAATACATGGGGTACATGATCTAAATTGTCTAATTTTGCATAAATATATGTTATAGGACCTAGTAGTTGAATATTTGATACACTCCAACGACCTTCAGCATCTGAAGTAACGGCAAGAGTGTTGGTCGAATTTTGCCAATCTGTTACTGTCTGACTCAAATATAAAGTCACAACCTCATTTGGTGGTGCACTGCCTGAAATTAATGGCAAATATGGTGTTTTTGAATAATCTGGTACATCATCAAATGCAACCATACGTGCAGCAGGAATTACACCATAAACAGAAGTGTGTTCAAGATTACATTCAATTTCAAAAATTTGATCTTCTGTCATTTCTGGATTGCTATTGCCATTTATTGCGATAGGAGTCCCATCGACAGGGACAATTCTTCGATCAACATTGGGTACAGGTTTTATCTCACCATCATCATCGACAAAGTAAATATTTATCAAACCTAGCTTGGTTAAAATGTTTTCGCCATCAGCTTTATTACTGAATAAAGCCTTAACGTCATCAATTGTCATGGAAAATTTAAGTGTTGGTGGGCTAACTTTGTCAAACAACATGCCACTTGGCAATATTTCAACCACAGGCCCCTTTGGAATTGTCCTTTGGCTAACATTTTCTAGTTTAATCGGATCAACAGGTTGAACACTTACGACTCTTGAAATACTAGTAGGGCTTGGAAATGAAAGTGAGACATTTTTATAAAGACTTTTAGCGACATCTTTTGTAACATCAATTTTTTCACCTATACTTATAGTTTGTGAGACTGTTTTTTGTTTACCATCTTTATGTAATGTAAGAACTACGTTAAATGGTCCAATACCTATATTAGTGGCATCAAGATATCCGAGAACGCGAGAATTATTGGAATTATATTGACGCGGTGCTAAATATTGGTAATTGCTATGTTCAGTATAGCTTTGACTAATCAATGTGTTTGAAAGCCATTTTTTATTTGGTACGTCATATACTTTAAGATCAAAATATGGATCACCAGCAGTTGCATCATTAGCATTTTTCAATAAAGTCGTACCATCTTTAGCCTGTCCAACAAGTTCAACAATGCGTTTGGGGATAGACAAA